>CAZQDP010000016.1:11970-33479 GCA_964592375.1 uncultured Eubacteriales bacterium
GGGCAAACGCAGACCACCGATGCAACCGGAAGCACATCCTTTATTTGCGCAAATGAAAAACTCTTTGCTCAAATTACTGTGAGCAAGGAAAAGGATCCCATGCTTTGGGAGGATTTTTCGGGTAGTCTTGAGATTCCCCTTTCACAAAATGTAACCATCAAAATCATCGGTACAGATGGGTATTCTGCACAAACGCCACAAGATTACAAAACGCAAACGACCTCTGCATTTGATGCACTGAAAGAATTTGCAGATGCAAATGATATTGAAATTGAATATGGAAATACTACACTTGGTGTATATATAAAGTCCATTGCAAATATACAACCCCAAAAATGCAGCTATTGGGCTTTCCTCGTCAACGGGCAGATGTCCAACGTGGGCGTAGGGGATTATAAAGTGCAGCAGGGCGATACGCTCATCTTTTGCTATGAAGGATTTTACAGTTATATCGATGGGCAAGAGCCAGAGGAAAATGAGTCTTTTTTGATCAAAATGGATAAGGTTGGCTATGACTCCACCTTGCAATTGCAGAAAACGACAAACATTGAGGGAGCGCAAGTGACATATAACGGCAGCACAAAGCTGACGGGCAGTGATGGCAGTGCATCCTTTGTCGCTACGAGCGGAAGCAAACCTGCCGTGGTGGAGCTTGCAAAGGAAAAGGACGGCGCACTTTGGGAGGATTATAGTCATACCATTATCATCGATGTAAAGGTTACGGCGGCAACACCAACGCCAACACCAACGCCAACACCTGAAGGCTCGGGGGGTGGCGACAGCTCGCCGAAAGTATATTTAAAGGTCGTAGGGGACGGGACATTGATTTTGGGGAGAAAGAGCCTGACACTGGTCAGTGGAGACACGCCCATTTCTATATTAAAAAGAGAAGTATCGGATGTTGTGACCACAGGCAGTGGTACCAGTGTATACGTTAATAAAATCGGAAGCCTTGCTGAGTTTGATAAGGGGCCTCAAAGTGGATGGAAATTCAAGATAAACGGAGAGGTTAAAAATCTTTCGGCAGGTGCATGTAAACTCAAGGATGGCGATGAGGTTGAATGGTTCTATGTATATACAGAAGACCAAGCATACGCTCGTGTCAATGTGACCATTAAAATCATCGGAACAGATGGGTATTCTGCACAAACACCACAAGATTACAAAACGCAAACAACCTTTGCATTTGATGCACTGAAAGAATTTACAGATGCAAATGATATTGAAATAGAATATGAAAATACTGCATTTGGCGTATATATTCAGTCCATTGCAAATATACAGCCTCAAAAATGTAGCTATTGGGCTTTCCTCGTCAACGGGCAGATGTCCTCCGTGGGTGCCGGGGATTATGAAGTGCAACCGGGAGATACGCTCATCTTTTCCTATGAAGGATTTTATAGCTATATCGATGTGCAAGAGCCGGTTGAGAATGAACCATTTTCAGTTAAAATGGTGAAAATAGGATGCGATACCACTTTGCAGGCGCAAAAGGTAACAAGCATCGAAGGTGCACAGGTAACGTATAACGATATTGTGAAACAAACAGACAGTACCGGTAGTGCATCCTTTGTGGCTGCAGTTGGTAGTAAACCTTTGGTAGTGGAGCTTGCAAAGGAAAATGACAGCGCACTATGGGAGGATTTTAGCCAGACCATTACCGTTGCTGCCAAGGTACCAACACCAACGCAAACGCCTACGCCAACTCCTACGGCAACGCCATCCGGAGGTGGCAGCAGCTCGTCAAAAGCATACTTAAAGGTCGTTGGCGATGGTTCGGTTATTTTAAATAGGAAAAGTGTAATATTGCAAAATGGCGATACGCCCATTACTATTTTAAAGCGTGAAGTATCGGGGGTTGTTACATCTGGCAGTGGAAGCGGTGCCTATGTGAGCAAAATAGGCGATCTTGCAGAGTTTGATAGAGGCGCGCAAAGCGGCTGGAAATTCAAGCTGAACGGTGATGTAAAAAACCTTTCCGCCGGTGCATTTATCTTAAAGGATGGCGACGAGGTTGAGTGGTTCTATGTATACACGGTTTCGCAAACCTCCTCCGGCAGGGGTGCAGTAACGCCGACATCCACGCCTATACCCACGCAATCAGCATCGCCTACGGCTACAGACGCACCGATGGAAAACATCACCCGATTAGCCGATAAAAAAGGTGTGCAGGTTTTGGCACAGGCCATGACCTTAGATGGGTTTGCACCAATGATTCTTGCAGCAGCAGGGCAGAGTAGTGATGCTATCGCTCAGATGATTGTCAATCATGTGGTGGAAAATAAGGGAAAATACCGCAAGGTAACAGACATTGAACGAATGGCCATCAACGCTGTGAAACTGGGACTTGACGCTGAAAATATTGGCGGCTATAATCTTATCGAGGCTATCATTTCTCATGAAAATATTGAAATGCAAGGGCTCAATGGGGTTGTTTTTGGACTACTTGCTTTGGATATGGTGGAAGTGAAGGGCAATTACAGTGGACCGAACACCAAAGAAGCATTGCTCCAAAAAATAATTGCACGTCAGAATGAAAATGGTGGCTTCGCCCTTGATGGCACAAACAGTGAGGTGGACATGACTGCCTTTGCCATTACGGCCCTGGCGCCATATCATAACAGAGAAAATGTGCGCAGTACCATAGAAAAAGCACTCTCTTGGCTCGACAGCGTAAAAACTGCCGCCGGTGAATATCAATCTGCGGACGGGGAGGAAAACTGCGAAAGCTTATCGTGGGTCATCATTGCCAAAAGCGCAATGGGAGTGGATGCGGCAAATGAAATAAAGCTACTTTCGGCCTATGAGCTTTCGAGTGGTTATTTCTCTCACCTAAAAAATGGACAGCAGGATATGATGGCCACAGAGCAAGCATTGATGGCTATTTGTGCTTACGAAAAAAATAAAAATGGTCAGGGAAGCTTCTTTGGAAGTCAAAAAGATTATATTTTTACAGATACAAAGGACATTTCTCCATGGGCTGTGACATTTATTGCAAGTGCCGCCCAAAAAGGCATTGTGAAGGGGGATGACGCCGGCAGAGTCAATCCTCAAAAGAAGCTAACTCGCAGTGAGCTCATTACCATGCTCCTTCGCATAGCAAACTTGCATGCGGATAGCAGCATTCCTGCACAGTTTAAAGATGTTGTGCCGACGGATTGGTTCTATGGTTATGTCATGATCGGATACCGTGAAGGATTTATCAAAGGGTATTCGGAGGACACATTTGGACCGCAAGGCTTGGTTTCGCGTCAGGAGATGGCAGTGATTGCCGCTCGTATGCTGAAATTATCCGATATAGACAATCGCCCCGTGGACTATGATTTGGCAAGTGATTGGGCAAAAGATGCAGTGGAGGCTGTATTTACAGCAGGAATAATGACCGGTGATGGCACCAATTTTAATCCGAAGGATGAAATGACAAGGGAACAGGCTATTAAAACCGTGCTACTCATTGGAGAGCAATATAAATAATGATGCGTGCCAAAAAATATACCGCATTTTTCGCTTTATGGGAAGCAGAAAGCAGGCCGAATATGAAAAAGATATTATTTTGTTTTGTTACAATTGTGTTGATACTTTGCGGCTGTCAGCAACAAAAGGCTGAGGTGGCAACTCCAAAGGCCGAAAGTGAGCAGGTAGCAATCGCTCCAATCGTTACCACTGCACCGCAAGGCACAGCGCAGCAAAGTGCAGTGGTGCAGTCACCCGCACCTAAAAAGGCACCGATTGAAAAGCAGACCACAGCACCAAAGCCGGCCGCAACGATAGCACCTACAAGTCAGCCTCCTGCAAAGGAGCAGTCACCGGAGAAGGCGCAAACAGTTAGCGTTACCGCAAAAGACGATGAGGGAAACTTCATATTAGGACCTGTTCAGATATCGTATATTGAAGGGATGACTGCATTTGATGCACTCAAAAATGCCGGGAGCGTAGCAGGTGTTGCCATCCATGCCAAGGGTATAAAAAGCATGATATACGTAGAAGGCATTGGGTCTTTGTTTGAATTTGACAAAGGGTCAAAAAGTGGTTGGCTGTATAGTGTAAACGGCGGAACGCCTGGGAAAAGTGCCGGCAGTGTAAAAATCGGCGCACAGGATGTTGTGCTGTGGCGATACACGGTGAGCGGAAAGTAAATGCCAAAATATCGAAGTGATAAAAGAGAAGAGGATAAGCAAATATGAATTATTATATTATAATTGTTGCCGTTATTTTGCTGCTCTATATTGTGGCGGCAAAAATGCAAAAAAGCTTTTCGGTGAAGGATATTGTAGTCATTGGTCTGTTGGTTGCCATATCCTCTTCTGGTAGGGTGGCACTATCCATGATTCCCAGTGTACAGCCATCTTCTTTTATTATCATCGTTACAGGGATGGTTCTTGGAGGCGGCGCCGGCTATATTGTGGGTACGCTTACTGCATTTATATCGAACATTTTCCTCGGAATGGGGCCGTGGCTCCCTTGGCAGATGCTAATGTGGGGGATCATGGGACTTACCGCACCCTTGCTTAAAAATAAAGGCCGGCTATTGCCGGCGATTGTGGGTGTGCTATGGGGATTTGTATTTGGGTGGGTTCTCAATCTCTATTGGTTTTTGGATGGAACCATGCCTTTTTCATGGATTGCATACCTAGCGAGTTGCGGTACAAGCTTTGTGTTTGACCTCATGCATGGCGTAACCAATGGGGTGCTTCTGCTTGCCTTCTCGGAAAAATGGCTTACGCATATTCTGGCATTTGTACCGGAGAGGTCAAAAATACATCATTTGTCATAGTTTTTAAACTGTTCACGGCATCCATTGCTTTGCTGGGACAATCAAAAATCCCAAATACACTAGGGCCGCTACCGCTCATGACGGCACCCAAAGCTCCTGCATCCAGTAGGAGCTTTTTATATTCGTCAATTTGCGGGAATAACTGCGAGGTTACCGTTTCAAGCACATTGTACAATCGCACCGCAACACCTTTGATATCATAGGCACGCAGGGCTTCCATGGCGCCGCAGGTATCGGGATGTTTCTCAAGTTTAGTCAGTTGAAGTCTTTGATAGACCAGTGCGGTGGATATCGCAACCGGTGGCTTTGCTAAAACGATAATGCATTCGGGTAGTGCAGGCAGAGGCGTTAGCAACTCGCCGATGCCTTCCGATAGCGCAGTGCCGCCGGTAAGGCAATATGGAACATCGGCACCGATTTGGACGGCAATTTCAGACAGCTTCTGCATGCTTAGCGGGAGTTCATACAGGACATTGAGCGCTTTGAGCACCGCCGCACCGTCGGTGCTGCCTCCTGCAAGTCCAGCAGATACCGGGATTTGCTTCGTGATTTCAATCTTTGCGCCGCCAGTTATACCGGTGGTCTTCAAAAATAGCGAGGCGGCTTTGTGGGCAATATTTCTTTCGTCTACGGGCAAATAAGACTTGTTGGTTTTTATTTCAATACCATGCGAGGTTTTCGCAACTTCTATTTTATCATAAACCCCAATGGTCTGCATCAGCATTTTTACATTATGATACCCATCACTTCGTTTGCCGAGCACATCTAAGGTTAAATTGATTTTGGCAGGAGCGTGGAATATAATACTATTCATCTTTGCATATCCTTTCACAAACAAAATTCTTTTGGCATATAATGAAACAGTTGTTATACATAAAGGGACTTTCATAAAACTTTAAAAAGGAAGGGTTTGCTATGGTAAGACAAATGGATACTACTGCAATGGCCAATATCAGGCTACTGCATGCCGCACCGGGTGTAGGGCCGGTGGATGTATATGTGGATGATGTAATCTACAAGAGGAATTTGGCTTTTGGTGGCATAACCAACTATTCGGCAGTACCGGGAGGACGACATACGGTAACCATTTATCCGGTAGGTACCAAGGAAAATCCGATTATCAATACCACAGCTGTAGTGCCACCGGGTGGATACTTTACGCTATGCGCAGTACTGGTTGACGGAAAAGGCAGGCTCATTTCGGTAATGGATCGAAAAATATTCGGCAGTGAAAAATTTGGATATGTGCGCTTTATCAATCTTTCACCGGATGCCGGCATGGTGGATGTATATGCAAATAGCCGTGGGCTTGTTTTTAATGATGTTCCCTATCTTGGCATTACCGATTATGAAGCGTTTAAACCGGGTGAACTCACCGTACAGATTAAAAGTAGCGCCGATGATGCAACACTGCTGATCGTGCCGGGGCAGACCACAAAAGCCGGCAGACTCCAAAGCTTCTATTTTATTGGACTGACAAAGGGAGCGCCGGAGGATAGAGTAATCGTCACCGTGGATGCAGGTACATATCTGTGATACCAAACCGAAATGGTGGACATTGGGCGCAGCTTGCTGTGCCCTTTTTTACTTAAAAAATGGTTTTTTGCAAATTTTTTCAAACCTTATATTTGTATATTGTAGTGATTTTTGAGTACACTGATAACATCACCAATTGTTTTTGCGCCAAAAAGTTTGATGGTGCTACTGTGCTCTGCTTGAAAATTGTGATAAGGTACAATACAGCTATCAAACCCCATTTTTGACAATTCAGCAATTCTCCTACTGCTTTGAGAGGCACTGCGAAGCTCGCCGGACAAGCCGATTTCGCCAAAAGAGGCAAGGCAGGCGGGCAGCGAAACTCCTTTAAAACCGGAGATAACCGCAAGCACAAGCGGTAGGTCGGCGCAGGTTTCGGTGATCTTGAGCCCGCCTACAACATTGATATAGGCATCACAGCTTTGCATATTGTATTTTAAATGCTTTTCAATGACGGCAAGAAGCATAACCATTCTATTGTAATCAAATCCTGCCGCCATTCGCCTTGGGATGCCAAATCCGGTGGGGGATATGAGTGCCTGTATTTCCGTAAGAATGGGTCTTGTGCCTTCCATGCAACATGCCACGGAAGATCCGGGAGAATGCTCAGGTCTGCCTGATAACATATACACGGATGGATTGGGTACCTCCATGAGTCCCTGATTTTGCATTTCAAAGACACCGATTTCATTGGTGGAACCAAAACGATTTTTTACCGCACGCAAAATACGGTAGCTCTGGTGGCGATCGCCTTCAAAGTATAGTACACAGTCTACCATATGCTCAAGTACGCGAGGGCCAGCAATAGCGCCTTCCTTGGTCACATGTCCCACAACAAAAACCGAAACAGAAGTGGTTTTTGCATATTGCATCAGCCGAAGACAGCACTCACGTACCTGCGAAACACTGCCGGGCGAAGAAGAAACATCTGCTGCGCTGAGGGTTTGAATAGAATCTGCAATAATAATATCGGGTTTTAAGTCATTGGCAGTGTCTAAAATATGGTCAATATCCGTTTCGCATAGCAGATAAAGATTGCCGCTTTCGGCAGACAACCTGTCTGCTCGCATTTTAATTTGCCCTTCGGATTCCTCCCCCGATGCATATAGCACCTTAAGGCTTGTGGAATAATTTTGAGCCGCTTGTAATAGCAAGGTTGATTTTCCAATGCCGGGATCGCCGCCCACCAGTACAAGAGAACCCTTCACCAGTCCGCCGCCCAGTACAATGTCCAGCTCATCTATTCCGGAGGACATTCTTTTGTCATTTTGAAGCACTACTTCAGATAATCGTGTGGGATTGGCTTTTGTGCGTGCGTGGGAAGCGGCGGGAGCAGAACACTTTTCCTCGCTCATGCTATTCCACGAAGAGCAACCCGGGCATTTGCCGAGCCATTTGGGGGATTCACAGCCGCACTGATTGCAAACGAAAACAGTCTTCACTTTCATATCGTTAACCTCTATAATCGTAAATATTCTTGTCTATAATAACCATTTCTTCTATTATACAAGAAAAAAAGTGATTTGGAAAGATGTGTAACCAAATTGAAATATTATATGATTTCACTGATTTTCACATTTTTTTAACTTTTTTTGTGAAAAGTGTTGCATTTTTCATAAAATTATTGTATAATTTATTAGGTTAAGTTGTGAGTGGGTAATAATACCGACTGAGTAAAATTTTTTAGGCACAACGAAAGCTTGGCAAATTGCGAGAAGATCCTCAAATCTTGTTTTTTGTTGGTGCTTTTGTGGCCGTGAAGGAGGAGTTTGAATGCCTCAGCAGTTAGCAGATGCTAATCCTGTGGTACTGGTTTTAAGTATTGTTCTTCAGCTTTTTGCATTAGTATTAGGCTCTTATTACATTCTTATTTCCGTCTTTGCATGGATACCCAAAAGAAAAATTCCGGATATCAGCAATAAAACGCATACCTTTGCGATGGTCATTGCCGCACATAATGAGCAGGCGGTTATAAAATACATGGTAGAGAGTCTTAAGAAGCTTCATTATCCGAGTGAGGCATATGATATATTTGTCATTGCAGACAATTGCACGGATGCTACCGCGGCAACTGCAAGTGATGCCGGCGCAATGGTTTATGAACGGAGCGACAGAAGCCTGCGAGGCAAGGGTCATGCGCTAGAATGGATGTTTACTAAAATATTTGCCATGGAGAAGAAATATGATGCCATCGCCATTTTCGATGCAGATAATGTGGTTTCTTCCAATTTCTTATCCGAGATTAATGCTCAGTTTAACAAAGGCTACAGAGTAGTGCAGGGGAATATTGACAGCAAAAATCCCTTTGACACCTGGATTAGCTGTGCATATAGTATTTCATTTTGGTCAATCGGTAGGTTATATCAGCTCGCACGCAATAATATTAATGTATCTTGTCAGCTCAGCGGAACAGGCTTTGCTGTGGACACTGCGCTCATTGAAGAATATGGATGGGGTGCAACTTGTCTCACGGAAGACATGGAATTCACCGCTAAGCTCATTTTAAACGGCCATAGTGTTGGCTGGGCACACAATGCGGTTGTATATGACGAAAAGCCGCTAACTATGTCCCAATCTTGGCGTCAGCGTACACGTTGGATGCAAGGGCATGCAGATGTTGCCAGCAGATTTTTGGCAAGCCTTTTGAAGAAGGCATTTAAAGATCGGGACCTGAATGCTTTTGACTGTGCAATTTACCTTTTACAACCGTTTAAGGTTTTAGCACTTGGTGTCATCACCTCCATGGCATGGCTGCAAACCATGTTTCCTGATGGACATATTGGATTTTTCCAAATTTCGTACTTATTTAAAAATTCGTATATATGGTGGGCATTTATGCTTTGCGATTTCATTTATATCCCGTTCGCGGTCACCTATGAGAAAAAAATTCTCAATTTCCGTCTTGTTTTTGGGTATATGACCAACTGGTTGTATTCGCTGACATGGGTACCGATTACATTTGTGGGTTTTCTCAAGAAGAACAACAAGGAATGGTTCCATACACAGCACACCAGAACCATTGAAATAACGGATGTGGAGAAGGCGTAATGCGCGAAGCAATATATTGTTTTTGAAATTCATTGGGATGTATTAAAAGAAAACCATATTGTTTCTTTTGATGCACCCCTTTTTTATGGTGGTAATGATGAAAGAAAACAGAATTAAAAGTGTGGAAGTCGGTAGCCTCGCCCAAGAGGCAGGCATTGAAGCGTCCGATTGCATTATTGCGGTGGATGGCAATGAAATTCATGATATTTTGGAGTATCGGTTTTATATATCCGAGCCCTTTTTCACCATGGAAATTGAAAAGGAGAGCGGCGAGCGCTGCATGGTTGATATTGATAATCCGGACTATGTGGATATTGGCATTGACTTTGAATTTCCGCTATTGTGCCGCCCCAAAGCTTGTGCCAATCAGTGCATATTTTGCTTTGTCGACCAATTGCCGAGGGGACTGCGATCGGCTTTGTATTTTAAGGATGATGATGTGAGGCTGTCTTTTTTGCAGGGCAATTATGTTACAATGACTAATTTGAACAGCAGAGAAATCGAGTCCATTATCAGCATGCGCATCAGTCCCGTGAATATTTCGGTGCATAGTACCGACCCAGCCTTGCGCAGCATGATGACTGGCAGTAAAAATGCCGGAAATATCATGGAGATTATGCAAAAATATGCAAGCGCAGGAATTGAAATGAACTGCCAAATTGTGCTTCTGCCCGGCATCAATGATGCGGAGGCACTTGAACAAACGCTTATGGACCTTACCGCCCTCTATCCGAGAGTCCATTCCATATCTGTGGTTCCCGTGGGACTTACAAAGCATCGGGAGGGCTTATATCCTCTTGAAGCCTATAGCCGGGAGGGTGCAGAAAAGGTCATAGCGCAAGTGAGTGCATGGCAAGAAAAAATGCAGAGCAAGCATGAGTGCGCTGTGGTTTATTTGGCGGATGAATTTTATCTGCTTGCAGGCACTGCACTGCCTGACTATACACATTATGAGGAATTTCCTCAAATTGAAAATGGTGTTGGTATGACCGCGCTATTTATCAGTGATTTTGCATATGCATTAGAGGAGATAGAACCCGAAGAGGGGGAAAGGCATATCAGCATTGCTACCGGAATGCTTGCAAAAGGAATTCTTGATGACTTGGTAGTGATGGCAGAGGAAAAAGTGCCGGGTCTTCAGGTCACTGTCCATGGCATTGAAAATACATTATTAGGGAGCCTTGTAACTGTGGCGGGGCTTGTCTGCGGCGCGGATTTGATAGCGCAAATGTCAAATGCAAATTTGGGGCAGGAGCTGCTTATTCCTTCCACCATGCTGCGAAGTGAACGAGATTTGATGATTGATGGTCTAACAGCAGAGGATGTTGCAGAAAAATTAAATATAAAGGTAACTGTGGTAGAGGCAGATGGCTTTGCTTTGGCCGAGAAACTGATGAAAAGGGGTTGATTTTTTGAAGCCGATTGTCGCCATTGTAGGACGACCCAATGTAGGGAAATCCGCATTGTTTAATAAAATTACCGGTCGGAGAATTTCTATTGTGGAGGATACACCGGGGGTTACGAGGGATAGGATATATGCAGAGGCCTCTTGGCGAGAATATCCTTTTATTCTGATTGATACCGGTGGAATTGAACTCAACACGGATGACGATATCATGAAGAATATGCGCATTCAAGCACAAATTGCCATTGAAACGGCAGATGTGATTATTTTTGTAACGGATATTAGGAGCGGACTGACAGCGGCAGATATGGACGTGGCGGCAATGATGAAGAAGTCGGGCAAGCCCATTGTTGTAGCAGTAAATAAGGTGGATAATATCGGGCAGCCTCCCATGGAATTTTACGAATTCTACAATTTGGGACTCGGCGAACCCTTTGCGGTTTCTTCCTTGCATGGACTTGGCAGCGGAGATTTGCTGGATGAAGTGTATAAGTATTTTGATATTACAAGAGATGAATCAATTGATGAAGGCGAAATTAAGGTGGCGGTCATCGGCAGACCTAATGCGGGAAAATCCTCCTTGATTAATCGAATATTGGGTGAAGAGCGGGTCATTGTCAGCGACGTGCCAGGCACCACGAGGGATGCAATTGACACAAAAGTGGTAATCGGTGGCGCCAACTACCTCTTTATTGATACTGCAGGAATTCGCCGAAAGGCACGGGTGGATGAAGCCATTGAAAAATATTCTGTACTGCGTGCCCTTGCGGCCATCGAGCGTGCGGATGTATGCCTTATTCTGATTGATGGGGCTGCCGGTCTTGCAGAGCAGGATGCAAAAATAGCAGGCTATGCGCATGAGGCAGGGAAAGCTTCGGTGGTGGTTGTTAACAAATGGGATGTCTGCGAAAAAGAAACCAATACCATGAATGAATATAAAAAGAAGGTGCAGGAGCAATTGTCGTTTATGCAATATGCTCCCATTGAATTCATATCCGCCAAAACCGGACAGCGAGTAGATAAAATTTTTCCGCTTATCAATATGGCAGCTTCCAGTAATGCCATGAGAATTACAACCGGTAGTTTAAATGATATCATCAATGAAGCTACCATCAAGGTTCAGCCGCCAACGGATAAGGGAAAAAGGCTCAAAATTTATTATGCTACGCAGCCATCTACAAAGCCGCCAACTTTCGTACTCTTTGTAAACAGCTATGAACTGGCACATTATTCGTATGTTCGATATTTGGAAAATCAATTGCGGCAAGCCTTTGGTTTAGAAGGCACACCGATAAAGTTTATTATACGTGAAAAAGGAGAAAAGAAAGGATAGTGAATATGTGGATTATTCTTTTGGCAGCGGTTGCTATTGGGTATCTTTTGGGGAGCATTAACCCCTCTATCTTGATTGCCAAAATGTATGGCGTGGATATTAGAAAATCCGGCAGCGGCAATCCCGGCGCTACCAATACATTGCGGGTAGTCGGAAAAAGGGCGGCTATTGTAGCATTTGCAGTAGATATTCTCAAAGGTGCGATTGCGGTAGTAATTGCAGGCTACCTCGCACGATATGCATATGGCGAAGTGGAGAATGCGGCGGAAATTCTTGCCGGATTATCAGCCATTTTGGGGCATAATTTCCCGCTATATTTTGGTTTTAAAGGTGGAAAGGGCATTGCTACCTCCGGTGGCACAGTGATTGCACTGGACTGGCGGCTTGGTATTTTGGTGGTGGTCTGCGCGGTAGCCATTATTGCTGCCACAAGGTATGTATCCTTAGGCTCCGTGTTTTCTGCCTCTATTCTTCCCGTTGGGGTTGCAGTCTTTTATCCGGGAGATGTTTTGTTTCTGTTAGCTGCTCTGATTATCTGCTTTCTAGCCGTCCTGCGGCACAAAGCAAACATTATCAGGCTCATTCACTCGGAAGAATCGAAAATTGGCAGTAAGAAGACATAGATTGCTGTCAAAATGAACATACAATTATCAAACGGCAGGTCGTTTTTTGTCATATTAATAAAAATATATGATAAGACTTGAAAAATTGGCAATATTATTATAAAATAGATACGCAAAATGAAAGTAATCGAGAGGAGTTTAGTAAAATGCTGAACAAAAAAACAGTGGAAGATATTGTGGTGACCGGCAAAAGAGTGCTGGTTCGTTGTGATTTTAATGTACCTTTGAATGAAAATGGTGCCATTACGGATGAAAATCGAATTGTAGGTGCCATCCCGACTATTTCTTATTTGATGAAGAATAATGCAAAGGTTATTTTATGCTCTCATCTTGGCAGACCAAAGGGAGAGTTTAATATGGCATACAGCTTGGCTCCGGTTGCTGCTAGGCTTTCCCAGCTTTTGGGCACGGATGTGAAGATGGCCAGTGATGTTGTAGGGGATAGTGCGAAGCAACTCTGCAAGGAATTGGCGGATGGACAGGTTATTCTGCTTGAAAACGTACGATTTCATGCCGAAGAAGAAAAGAACGACCCTGCCTTTGCAAAGCAGCTGGCAGATTTAGCGGAAATTTTTGTGAATGATGCATTTGGTACGGCGCATAGAGCACATGCCTCCACGGCCGGTGTGGCTGATTATTTGCCTGCTGTTGCAGGGTATTTGATCCAAAAAGAAATTGATATTATGGGCAAAGCGCTATCCAATCCCAAAAGGCCGTTTGTAGCCATACTGGGCGGCGCTAAGGTGAAGGATAAAATTGGTGTGATTAATCATCTTTTGGATAAGGTAGATAAAGTCATTATCGGTGGTGGAATGGGTCATACCTTTATTAAAGCCTTGGGTGGAAACATCGGAGCATCTCTTTTGGATGCCGAAAGATTGGATTATGCAAAGCAAGTAATGGAAACGGCAAAGGAAAAGGGTGTGGAGTTTATTCTACCCATTGATAAAGTCATTGCAGATAAGTTTTCTAGTGATGCCAATACGGATATCGTGCCTGCAGGGCAAATTCCGGATGGCTGGCAAGGACTTGATATCGGACCGGAAACCATTGCATATTTTAAAAGTGCGATCAAGGATGCAGGTACAATTATCTGGAACGGACCCATGGGTGTATTTGAAATGCCTAAGTTTTCTACCGGTACCTTTGAAATTGCAAAGATGGTTGCAGGGTCTGGTGCAGTGACCATTATCGGCGGCGGCGATTCGGCGGCAGCGGTGGAACAGCTTGGGTTTGCGGATAAAATGACGCATATATCCACGGGAGGCGGAGCTAGTCTTGAATTTTTAGAAGGACTTGAGCTGCCGGGCATTGCATGTTTACAAAATAAAGAATAAAGCCAGCGAATGAAACGCCACGATTATTCGCGGCGTTTTGCAAGCGTAGGAAAGCGAGGATTATCAATGAGAACAAAAGTCATTGCAGGTAACTGGAAAATGAACAAAACGCCCTTAGATACTGCAGAACTTGTGGCACAGCTAAGAGAAGAGGCGCAGGCGGCAGATTGCGAGGTTGTGGTATGCGTTCCCTTCACCTCTATAGCGAAAGCTGTGGAAGCGGCAAAGGGCAGCAGAGTAGCAGTTGGTGCGCAGAATATGTATTTTGAAGACAAGGGCGCGTATACAGGCGAAATATCTGCGGATATGCTAAAAGCAGCAGGTGTTTCCTATGTGGTACTGGGCCACTCGGAGAGAAGGCAGTATTTTGGAGAAACCGACGGCACGGTTAATGCGAAAACCATCAAGGCCTTAGAAAAAGGGCTTATTCCGATTGTATGTGTGGGCGAGAGCTTGCCTCAGAGAGAAAGCGGTATTACGAGCGATGTTATTTGTATGCAGGTAAAGCTTGCCATGCAGGGCATATCTCCTGAAGACGCAAAGGGCGTTATCATTGCATATGAACCCATTTGGGCCATTGGAACAGGCATGACTGCCACCAATGAGCAAGCAAATGAAGTGATTGTGGATATTCGCAGTACCATAGCCGGAATTTATGGAGAGATGATTGCCGGAGAAATGCGTATTTTATACGGCGGCAGCATGAATGCAGCCAATGCACTGGGCCTCATGAACATGTCAGACATTGATGGCGGCCTCATTGGCGGTGCAAGCCTTAAGGCGGAGGATTTTAATGTAATTATCAAGGCTTCGAAAGGCGGAATTGCGGTATGAAAAAGCCTCTCGTGCTTACAATACTGGATGGATATGGAATGAGCGATTGCCGAGAGGTTAGCGCGATTTCTAAGGCAAAAACCCCAAGGATTACTGAATTTTTCGCAAAATATCCCAATACTACGCTTCGTGCCAGTGGAATGGATGTTGGCTTGCCCGAAGGGCAAATGGGCAATTCAGAGGTGGGTCATACCAATATCGGGGCAGGACGGATCGTGTACCAAGAGCTTACGCGCATTACCAAATCCATTTTGGATGGCGATTTTTTTGAAAATAAGGCGCTTTGCCAGGTCATGGAAGAATGTAGAGACAGTGGCAAAAAGCTTCATCTGATGGGCTTATTATCCGATGGAGGCGTACATAGTCATCATTCACACCTATATGCACTTATTGAGATGGCAAAAAAAATAGGGCTGCAGCATATTTATGTTCATTGCTTGTTAGATGGTAGGGATGTACCCCCAAATTCAGGGCTTGATTTTGTTCGTCAGCTCGAAGAAAAGCTTGCGTCCATTGGAGCCGGCAAAATTGCCACCGTCATGGGAAGATATTTTGCCATGGATAGAGACAACCGATGGGACAGAGTGGAAAAGGCATACAATGCAATGACCATGGCAGAAGGCGAGATGGCGGCCACGGGAAGCACTGCAGTAGAAAATTCCTATGCAAATCAGGTGTTTGATGAATTTGTGCTCCCCACGGTGGTCGATAAAATGGGAACCATCGATGCAGGAGATGGCGTGATTTTCTTTAATTTCAGACCCGACAGAGCAAGAGAAATCACCAGAACCTTTGTGGACACGGAGTTTTCCGGATTTGTAAGAAAAAAATTCTCAAAGGTGCATTATGTATGCATGACTCAGTACGATGCGATGATGCCGGAGGTTTCCGTGGCATTTTTGCCCCAGGAGCTTACGCATACCTTCGGAGAGTATATCAGTAAAAAGGGACTTAGTCAGCTACGCATTGCCGAAACGGAAAAATATGCCCATGTGACCTTCTTCTTTAACGGAGGTGTGGAGCAGAATTATCCGGGGGAGGACAGATGCTTAATTCCATCTCCCAAGGTTGCCACCTACGACTTGTTACCCCAAATGAGTGCGTTTGAAGTCAAGGAGGCGGTGGTGGAAAAAATACGCTCCGGCAAGTACGATGTGATTGTTCTGAACTTTGCAAATTGTGATATGGTAGGGCATACCGGAATGATGGATGCTGCCATCGCGGCAGTGGAGGCTGTGGATACCTGCGTTGGCGAAGTGGTAGATGCGGTTATATCCATGGACGGGCAGGTTATCATTACGGCAGACCATGGCAATGCAGACCGAATGATTGATAATGATGGCGGACCTTTTACGGCCCACACTACAAATCCTGTGCCCATGATTCTCATTGGTGGCAAGGATAGGTCGCTTCGAAGCGGTTGCCTCGCTGATATTGCGCCTACGATGCTGGCTCTGCTCAGCCTGGAAAAACCAAGTGAAATGACAGGTGAAAGCCTTATCATATAAAAAAGCCAAGCCTGCGGCATAAAAATAGGCGAATAAATTTATGGAGGAATAAAAATGAAACAGTTTATTGAAATTATTGATGTTCTCGCTCGCGAAATTATGGATTCTCGCGGCAACCCCACAGTGGAGGTAGAGGTATATACAGAGGGCGGTTATGTTGGCCGTGCTACTGTTCCTTCTGGTGCATCCACTGGTGCGTTTGAAGCAGTTGAGCTGCGCGACGGTGAGAGCCGTTACATGGGAAAAGGCGTTGAAAATGCAGTTGAAAACGTCAATGGCGAAATTGCAGAAGCCATCATTGGTATGAACGTACTAGATCAGGTTTCCATTGACCGTGCTATGATTGCACTCGATGGCACACCCAATAAAGCTCGCCTTGGTGCAAACGCTATTTTAGGCGTATCCTTGGCTGCTGCCAAAGCCGCTGCAGAAGCACTCGGCGTGAGTCTTTATAATTACATCGGCGGCGCAAATGCAAAAACCCTTCCTGTTCCTATGATGAATATCATCAATGGCGGAAAGCATGCAGACAACAGCGTAAGCTGTCAGGAATTTATGATTATGCCGGTAGGCGCAGATACTTTCAAAGAAGCACTCAGAATGTGCGCTGAAGTATTCCATACCTTAAAAACGGTGCTCAAAGCAAAGGGTTATTCCACTGCAGTAGGCGACGAGGGCGGTTTTGCTCCCAACCTGAAGAGTGATGAAGAAGCACTGCAGGTCATTGTGGAAGCCATTGCAAAAGCAGGATTTAAACCCGGTGATGATTTCAAAATCGCACTTGATCCTGCTTCCACCGAAATGTACGAAGAAGCAAAAGCGAAGGGCAAAGAAGGTAGCTACTATTTCTGGAAGACCGATATGATGAAGACAAGAGAAGAAATGGTAGATTTCTGGGCAGATTGGGCGGCCAAATACCCCATTATCTCCATTGAAGACGGCATGAGCGAAGAAGATTGGGAAGGCTGGAAGATGCTGACCGAAAAGCTTGGAGATAAAATTCAGCTGGTGGGTGACGATTTATTTGTAACCAACACCGAAAGACTGGAAAAAGGCATTAAGCTTGGCGTTGCAAACTCCATCCTTATCAAAGTAAATCAAATCGGTACACTCACAGAAACCTTAGAAGCCATTGAAATGGCAAATCGCGCAGGCTATACTGCCGTTACCTCTCACAGAAGCGGTGAAACCGAAGATGCAACCATTGCAGATATCGCAGTGGCTACCAATTCCGGCCAGATCAAAACCGGTGCACCATCTCGTACGGACCGTGTTGCCAAATACAATCAGCTCCTTCGTATCGAAGAAGAACTGGATGAAGTGGCATACTATCCCGGCCTAAAAGCATGGTTTAACTTAAAGTAATAGAATAAGCTTATTCATAGCAATAGCAAAATGTCCCGAAAGGATAAACCTTTCGGGACATTTTTTAATATACTGCATGAAAACAAAAGTTTTCTGCTGTTTTTTGATAAATTGCCTAAATAAACGTCTCCAGAAATGAAAGACGGCTCATCAGTTGTACCTGAAAAAGTTACTCTGATGATAGCCAATATGAAAAATAAATAACAGATATCCATTTATATGTTCATTTCTTGGGGTTTACTGACATAGATTAGTATAAAGAAATGCAAAAGGAGCGTTTAATCATGCCTGCAAAAACAACCAAATACTTTACATGCGGAAATACGGCACAGGGATTTGTTCATTACTTTGCATCAAATTTACAAGGATTAGATAAAGTCTTTATTTTGAAAGGCGGACCCGGTACGGGCAAATCAACGATGATGAGGTCAATTGGTGCCTTGTGTGAAGAAAAAGGCTTATTTACTGAATTAATACCTTGTTCATCCGATCCTGATTCACTAGATGGTATTATCGTTCCAAATTTAAAACTTGCAGTTGTGGACGGCACCGCTCCGCATATTATAGAACCTACTGCACCCGGCGCCATTGAGGAGTATGTTAATCTTGGAATTGCGTGGGATAGTAACAAATTAAAAAATCACAAAGATGAAATATTACTTATAAACGAAAAAATCAGTGAGTGCTTTAAAAATGCATATCAATACTTCGCGGAAGGTTTGATAATTCACGATGAATGGGAAAAAATATTCATGAAAAACATGAGTTTTTCAAATGCAAATTTACTCACCCAAGAGACAATTAATATTATTCTAAAGGACCGAAGCTATCATAAGACTTCTCTTCTCAAACACCGCTTTTTTGGTGCAAGTACTCCCGTAGGATCAATAGACTATATTGATCATATAACATCAAACATTGATAAAAGATATCTATTAAAAGGTCGCCCCGGCACTGGAAAATCCACTCTTTTGAAAAAGTTAATCTCTTCGGCAATAGAGCGGGGATTAGATGTGGAAATTTATCATTGCGGTTTTGATGCCAATAGTTTAGATATGGCCTTATTTCCTGAATTAGACATCTGTATATTCGACAGCACGGCTCCTCATTTATATGAGCCTACAAAACCAAATGATGAGATAATTGATATGTATGCAAAGTGTGTAAAGCCAGGGACGGATGAAAAGTATGAGCGTGAAATCCAAGGAATTACCTCGCGTTATAAAATGGCAGTACGAAACGGGACACAATATCTTGCCGATGCTAAAAATCTTCATGATGAACTGGAAAAATATTATATTGAGGCAATGGAATTTGATAAAATAAATGTATTAAGAGATGATATCATTCAGTATATAATGACACTTGTCTAACCACTCATTTGTTCAATACGAAAGGAGCTACTGAGCGATTGCCGTTCATCTAACAAGGAGCCTAGATTATTGGTGACATGCCTTTTTCGCAACATAAAATAAAGATAAAATGTTATAAAAAAGGCTTGTCTCCAATAGATATGTCCCCAATAGATATATTTACTGAAGGAAGTTCACACTAGTAATTTATCTTCTTGGATTATTGGTGTAATCTTAACAAAAAATTCTGCATATTCTGAATAACCTTCTAATAATTGATCTAATTGGTCTTGGGATAAAACTCTAGAACACAAAAGTGGCTTTTCGACATATGGTATAACAGTTTGTACTTCATACTGCATATCCATATATAATCTTAATTCCTTTTCATCAATAGCCTTCGAACAAGTTGGTGTACTTATCTCAGTCTCAATAATTGTACTAATAATGTTTATAACATCAATCCCTACTTCAATCATAGTTAAAACATCAGAAGAATCTACATTCCTTCCGTGTATTGCACGATTAAATATAGATATTATTTTATTCAATGCTTTGGAAGTATCTTTTGTGATTATACTCTCTTTATATAAATTTAATATAATTTTACTTATTGAGATTTTATCATCCGCTAAAAATCGGATTTTGTATAAAAATCGCAGCTTTTTTTCTATCTCAATATTCAATTTTGCGAGTGCTAACACATAGTCTTTTTCATATAAACTGTAAATGCTTGCAAACAAATCATCATTATGAATATTTGAACAAATATTATTAAATTCTGAATGTTTAACTTCTTTTTCAACATCACACTTGATTTTATCTATTTCATCTGAGCTTATTTCTGCCTCAAAATCCCCTATTTTAATCTTAGTAATATTATTCACATATGGACTAACTATTAAAATTGCCAATAATATCAGTGTTGTGGTATCTACATTGATTATTGCAAAGGAAAAACAATGTGAAATAAGTAAGAGTATAGAAATGATACTAAGTGCCCACCACCAATTATTAATAATTATTTTTTTCATAGTAAACCCCCATATTAAGTCTATCACATGATATTTTCAATAATATTTACCATTCTAATTATACAACTAATATAGAATCTTGTCCACACTTATTTTACATAATATTCTATAAAATTTACAAATCATTTGAACCACAATTTCATCACGATTTTTACCTTATGTTTTTATATATCAGGGGACAATCTATTGGTGACATGCCTTATTTGTAACGAAGAAAAAAGCTAAAATATTATGAAAAAGACAGGTTCCCACCAAACCCATTCTTACTTATTTCTTTTCAGTTAATATCCTATCTATATTATATTCCGTTCATCTTTGCGCATCGCTTTCATTGTGCATGGATGATTTTTACCTCTCATTGTTCGTACTTAACCAAATCGTACAATCTTTTATTTTGAAAGATCCGCTCTTTACCTATTTTCTCGGAAGTGAGAAACCCCTCTTTTTCAAGAGAAGATAGATAATACGCCGCAGTCTTTCTTGTTATTGATAAGCCATTTTGAATATAAATGGTTTTTGTATAAAATTCATAAAAAAGCAAGTCAATTAATTCCTTTGAATATATTTTAGGAAGTTTTTCTTTAATCTGTGCACTCATGTTTTTAACTTCGGCATGAATTCTTTTTACCAACCGCAATGTCTCTTCTGCTGTTTCTTCAATGCCTATAAGAATATAGACAATCCATTCCTCCCAGTTTTCATGTGTACGGACTTCCTGAAGAAGTCTGTAATATGCTGACTTATTCCTAATGATATAGCTACTCAAATAAAGAATTGGACTATCGAGTAATTCCTTCAAAACTAGGTAAAGCACATTTATAATTCTGCCTGTTCTTCCATTGCCATCATAAAAGGGATGTATGCATTCGAATTGGTAGTGGATGACTGCCAGCTTTATCAATGGGTCAACATCATTATAGTCTTCATTGATGTATTTTTCGAGATTGCTTAAAAGCTCTCTGATTTCAGCTTCACCTGCAGGTGGTGTATAAACAGTTTCACCGGTTCTTTCATTTCGGAGTACGGTACCGGGCAACTTTCTTATTCCCGCACGATTCTTTTCAATAATGCCTTGAATCTCAACAATCATATTTGTTGTGAACATTTCACGAGCCTTAACCAACTCATACCCTTGCCACAAAGCAGTCCTGTAGCTGACAACTTCCTTTGCAGCAGGACTTGCTCCGCTGGCATCACTCATCGCTTTATATAGGTCATCATGAGTTGTTATAATGTTTTCAATTGCAGAGCTATCCTTAGCTTCATTAATCATGACCGCATTTATTAAAATATGTTTATTCGGAATTGTATCTGCATAACCTTTCAGTTCAGCCAATGCACGATTGGCTCTTGCCAGCTG
>CAZQDP010000017.1:0-33059 GCA_964592375.1 uncultured Eubacteriales bacterium
CACATCTTTAATCTCTTAATTATGTGTTAACGCTGTTTAATTTTCAAAGTCCAAGGGATAGTTATTCCGGCAAGCCATCATGCTGCCGGAACAACAAATGGTGGGCTTAAGTGGGCTCGAACCACCGACCTCACGCTTATCAGGCGTGTGCTCTAACCAGCTGAGCTATAAGCCCTCAAAATGAATGCCTCTCGCTTAAGAGGCTTAGTCATTATAACACACCAGCTATAGCTTGTCAACCCTTTTGTTTTGTTTTTTTGAAGTTTTTTCTCTTTTTTTAGTTCCTATCATTCTATTTTTAAAAAATGAATTGATTTTATCTAAAAAAATGGTATAATTTATATAGAAAACACTTTCTCAGAAAAATCACTGCATGGTTTGATAGATAAACCGCCATAGAGAGGATGAATGTATATGGAAAAAGAAGTCATCAGCTGCTGCTCAAATTGCATGTACGGTAAAACTCTGAATTTTTCAAATGATGTCATTTGTAAGTTCAATGGTCTATTAAAGGGCAATGGACTTTGTGACCGCTATAAATATAATTTGTTTATTAAGCCGCCTGCTAAAAAAAGAAGTTTAAAAAACTTAACGCCTGAAGATTTTTCTATTGATTAATCTTATTTTTTCTTCATCCATGAATTTTCACATAAATAGTTACGCGATGCAAACTTTGATATCAGATGCTATCAATCCCATAAATACCCGTGTATAAATATAGCTTGAATACTTAAAAATAGTATTGCAAAGATGCATGTACTGAATCAATTATTGTAAATCGTATAAATGAAGGTGAAAAAATGAAAAAAAGTGTGTATGTTTTGTTAATGACTATTTTTGTTTGTAGCATAAGCCCATCCGTTTTCGCTCAAGAATGCGATAGGGTGACCTCTTTATGTGAGGCTGAAAAACTCACTCCACCTGATCAAATTCCTGAAATCAACGATTATGGCTTGGTGCTTTATGAAACGCCTGGAGTTGGAATTGTACCCTACGCAAATTATTCCGATGATTCTCAGCAGTTGCAGGATAAGGAAGGCACCGCCACTACCGAAGAATTCAACAAAGAAGGTGGCTTAGCTTCTCCTTACATGATGCGAAATGGGAGTGTTTCCTCTTTAGAAGCTGATCCGGAGCTTGCCATGCCTTATCTTCTTGAAGCGCCAAGTGTAACAGAAGCTTCTACAGCAGCTCCTGCACTCACCCCGTCGCCCGAGCCTACGCAGTTGCCACAAACTACCGAAACGCCTGCCGTTAGCGAAACGCCAACCAGCACCGAAATACCAATAGCTACTGAGACCCCTTTGGTGTCCGATACCCCTATGGCTTCCGAAACTCCTTTGCCGACAGAAACCCCCATGGCATCCGAAACTCCTGCAATCTCACAAGAACCTGTGGCAACAATGACCCCAATGGCTTCCCCTACTCCTTTGCCCACAGAATCACCTGAGCCTCCACTTTATGTTGATATGAACTTGCATTGGGCAGAATATGCAGCTGGAAAGCTGTATAAATACAATATATGGATTGGCGAAAAAATTGGTCAGTATTATTATTTCCGTCCAGAGCAGACCATCAGCCGCATTGAGTTTACAAATCTTATTTTATCGGTTTTAGGTGAAAATGTTGGCGATGGCATAGGAAGTGAAGTTGTGTTTGATGATGAGGCTACCATGCCAAAATATGTGAAAGATCCTGCCAAAAAAGCACATTCCCTTGGTATTATCAAAGGTGTTCCCACAGGAGGAAAGCTATACTTTCAGCCATATGCTACCTTAAACAGAGTGCAAGCTGCCCAGATTATCAATAATGCACTTGGTGTGGGAGAAGCCACCAATCAAGATCAACTCGGCTTTACCGATAAGAACGATATCCCTGCATGGGCTCATGGTGCAATTAAGAATTTGAAAGATTATGCAATCATCAGTGGGTATGAAGACAATACCTTCCGCCCCTACGAAAAGGTTACAAGAGCTCATACCGCTATCTTTATATGGCAGCTGAAAAAAACAATGGATGTGAATCACTAAAAGCATAATCAATGGCACCAAATACTGTTTAAATAAATTCCAAAGCAGATGTTAGAAACACGCGATCGCATGCCAAATAAATGCTCAAAAATCAATAGCTCTATACAAACAACGGGCGGCTTAAAAATAAAGCCGCCCGATATTTTTTTATAGTAGCCGTACACCTTTTTTCGAATTGCCATCATACTTGCCATTTCAATATACGACTCAGATCAGGCAACCCCGCGGCACACATCACTTACCGCTTATCGCTGCTCGGTTCCCCGCCTGACGAGGTTCACGGAGCAATGTTGCGCAGGACCTATTCCTCAACACCGTATGATTGACGGCTAACAGCACAATTGACAGTCCTCAAGAAAGGAATTCACCCCTGCTATAGCTGATTGCAGGTACAGGGCACCGCTGACTCCCCGATTAGTACGGCCAATGTTAACCTACCTGTATGCACAGGAAGGATAGACCTCCCGTACAGATAAGCTAAGATTGCTATTGCTTGTCTGATTTTAATCAGTGCTCATAGTATACACTATTCTGCCCTGTTTTGCAAGAATTATTTTTGGGTTTTGTCTTTTTTTGTGCCACACAAATATCAAGGCTATCATGAATTGTTTTGGTGCTATATCAAGCAGTACATATATTCAAGTGCATTATCAATACGATATGACACCAAAAAAATCGCCCTGCAAAAACTTGCAGAGCGATTATTGCGTGATAATAAGGCTTATATTTGAATGCCGGTAACAATGCCCGATCCTACTGTACGGCCGCCTTCGCGAATAGCGAAACGCACGCCATCTTCAATAGCAATAGGAGCAATGAGTTCAACGTTGATTTCAACGTTATCACCTGGCATACACATTTCAACACCTTCAGGAAGCGTAACTACACCGGTAACGTCCGTTGTGCGGAAATAGAACTGCGGTCTGTAGTTATTAAAGAAAGGAGTATGACGGCCACCCTCGTCTTTTTTCAGAACGTAAACCTGGCCTTTAAACTTGGTGTGAGGCTTAATGGAACCGGGCTTTGCAAGCACCTGGCCTCTTTCAATTTCTTTCTTGTCTATACCACGCAGAAGTGCGCCGATATTGTCGCCCGCTTGAGCAAAGTCAAGAAGCTTACGGAACATTTCGATACCGGTAACAACCACTTTGCGGCTTTCTTCAGCAAGACCTACAAGTTCAACTTCATCAGACACCTTTATCTGTCCTCTTTCCACTCTACCTGTAGCAACTGTACCACGTCCTGTGATGGAGAATACATCCTCAACAGGCATAAGGAAAGGCATGTCATTCTTTCTTTCAGGCTCAGGAATGTAGCTGTCTACTGCATCCATCAGATCAAGTACACATTTGTATACCGGATCATTAGGATCCTTTGAATCAGATTCCAATGCTTTCAGAGCAGAGCCCTTTACGATTGGAATATCATCGCCGGGGAATTCGTACATGCTCAGCAGTTCACGAATTTCCATTTCAACAAGCTCGATGAGTTCTTCGTCGTCACCCTGGTCAACCTTGTTCATGAAAACAACGATGTAAGGAACGCCAACCTGGCGAGCAAGCAGAATGTGTTCACGAGTCTGAGGCATCGGGCCATCAGCAGCGGATACAACCAAGATTGCACCATCCATCTGAGCAGCACCAGTAATCATGTTCTTAACATAGTCAGCATGACCCGGGCAGTCAACGTGAGCATAATGCCTGTTGTCTGTTTCATACTCAACGTGTGCTGTAGAGATTGTAATTCCTCTTTCTCTTTCCTCAGGAGCCTTGTCTATCTGGTCATAGGCTGTATAAGAAGCTTTCCCTGAAAAGCCTAATACCTTAGTGATGGCTGCTGTAAGAGAAGTCTTACCATGATCAACGTGACCAATCGTCCCAATGTTTACATGTGGTTTTGTTCTTTCAAATTTAGCTTTTCCCATTTTTAAATCCTCCCTTATATTTGTTTCTTAAATAATATTATACTTAAGTTTTACCAGAAAATCAATAGTAATTATTCTTCTTCCGTCTTTTTCGTTTTCACGGAAATAATCTTTTCCTGAATGCTCTTTGGCACTTCGGCGTAATGGCTAGGTTCCATGGAATACTGGCCACGACCTTGGGTTTTGGAACGTAGATCGGTTGCATAACCGAACATGTCCGATAATGGCACATGTGCAGATATGGCCTGAGCACCGTTTCTGGCTTCCATTCCAAGCATATGACCACGCCTGGAGTTAATATCACCAATAACATCGCCCATGTATTCCTCGGGAACAATGACGTCCACCTTCATAATCGGTTCTTTTAATACCGGATCTGCCTTGCGGCATGCTTCCTTAAATGCCATGGAGCCTGCAATCTTAAAGGCCATTTCTGAGGAGTCAACCTCATGGTATGAACCATCAAATAAGACTACGCGGAAATCAACGACATTGTAGCCTGCAAGAACACCCGTCTGCATAGCACCCTGTACACCAGAATCAACCGCCGGAATATATTCCTTGGGAATGGTTCCTCCGACAATGCTATTGACAAATTCATATCCTTTGCCCGGTTCCAATGGTTCGAGTCTGATTTTAACATGACCATATTGACCACGTCCACCGGATTGGCGAGCATATTTTGTATCCACTTCCACGGTTTTGCGGATTGTTTCTTTGTAGGAAACCTGTGGCTTACCAACATTTGCTTCCACCTTGAATTCACGCATCAGTCTGTCTACAATAATTTCCAAATGAAGCTCACCCATGCCTGCAATAATTGTTTGGCCGGTTTCTTCATCTGTGTAGCTCTTGAAGGTGGGATCCTCTTCCGCAAGCTTAGAAAGTGCAAGTCCCATCTTTTCCTGACCTGCTTTGGTCTTCGGCTCAATGGCAACCCTAATAACAGGATCCGGGAAATCCATTGATTCCAAAATAATGGGCTGTGCTTCTATACAAAGGGTATCTCCCGTAGTGGTATTTTTAAGGCCAACTGCGGCTGCAATATCACCAGAATAAACCATGCTGATTTCTTCCCTATGATTTGCGTGCATCTGCAATATACGACCCAAACGCTCTCTGTAGTTCTTGGTAGAATTCAGCACATAGGAGCCGGACGTAATGGTGCCGGAATACACTCTAAAGAAGCAAAGCTTCCCAACATAAGGGTCTGTCATGATTTTAAACGCAAGCGCAGAGAATGGCTGCGAATCATCCGCTTTTCTTTCCTCTTCTTCTTCCGTTCCCGGAACAATACCTTTGATTGGAGGAATATCCAGCGGAGAAGGCATATAATCCACAACTGCATCCATCAGCTTCTGCACACCCTTGTTGCGGTATGATGTTCCGCAGACAACCGGGATGATTTTAAGGCTATTGGTTGCAACACGTATGCCTCTTTTCAATTCATCAATGGTAAGCTCTTCGCCCTCTAAATACTTCATCATCAGCTCTTCATCTGTTTCTGCAACAGATTCAAGCAAATGGGCTTTGAATTCAATCGCTTTATCCATTAAATCAGCAGGGATTTCTTCTTCGCGAATGTCCTTGCCCATATCATCATAATGCACGTACGCCTTCATTTCCACAAGATCAATGATACCTTTAAAGGTATCCTCAGCTCCTATTGGCAACTGAATAGGTACGGGATTGCATTGAAGACGATCCTTCATCATTGAAACGACGTTATAAAAATCCGCTCCCATGATATCCATTTTATTAACGTATGCCATACGTGGCACACCATATTTATCAGCCTGACGCCATACGGTTTCAGACTGAGGTTCAACGCCGCCTTTTGCACAAAATACAGTGACAGAACCATCCAATACACGCAAAGAGCGTTCAACCTCCACAGTAAAATCAACGTGTCCGGGTGTGTCAATAATATTTATCCTATGGCCTTTCCATTGAGCGGTGGTAGCAGCGGAGGTAATGGTAATACCTCTTTCCTGCTCCTGCTCCATCCAGTCCATTGTTGCGGCACCTTCGTGAACCTCTCCGAGCTTATGAGTTCTGCCGGTGTAATACAGAATACGTTCTGTGGTTGTGGTCTTACCGGCATCGATGTGCGCCATAATGCCGATATTACGGGTTAATTCCAGAGAAAATTCTCTCGGCACTAATATTCCTCCTTATACATTGTTAAAGATTAACGAGTATCGGGTCATATACATTTTTTGTTGCATAAACACTCTATAATACAAGCATTAATCCGATATAAACCTTGCATGTGACCGGCCGGCCGCACATTGACGTATCATCACACGAAAATAAAGTGCAGCCTGCCGAAAAAAGCAAAGCTTTCGACTATTTGGTTACCAGCGATAATGAGCAAATGCTTTGTTTGCCTCTGCCATTTTGTGAGTGTCCTCACGTTTTTTAACCGAACTGCCTGTTCCGCCCATTGCATCTACAATCTCAAAAGCAAGTCTTTCCGCCATGGTCTTCTCACTGCGCTTGCGCGAGAAAGATGTGAGCCAACGCAGACCTAAGGTCTGACGGCGATCTGCTTTTACCTCGATTGGCACCTGATAGGTAGCACCGCCTACGCGGCGAGCCTTTACCTCTAACACAGGCATAATGTTGTCTAATGCGGTCTGAAAAGATTCCAATGGTTCTTTGCCAGTCTTTGCAGAAATAATATCAAACGCATCGTATACTATTTTCTGCGCGACACCCTTTTTACCATCATACATAATATTGTTGATCAGCTTTGTTACGAGCTTGCTGTTGTAAAGAGGGTCAGGCAATACATCTCTTTTGGGTACAAATCCTCTTCTTGGCACTTGAACTTCCCTCCTTCATAATCATGATTTCAAAGGTACTCATTCCGATCCATAGATCGGTAGCACAGCGCCGCTTTTGGATAATATAAATCTATATCATTCCTAAGCTGCACTTATTTGCGCTTGGAAATACATTCATTCAAACGCTTTTTACTTTTTTGCGGCTTTCGGTCTTTTTGCTCCGTATTTTGACCTGGACTGCATTCTTTTTTGCACGCCTTGTGTATCTAGCGTACCGCGGATAATGTGGTATCTTACGCCGGGAAGGTCTTTTACTCTTCCGCCACGAATGAGTACAACACTATGCTCCTGTAGATTGTGACCAATGCCCGGAATGTAAGAGGTTACCTCTATCCCGTTAGAAAGTCTTACTCTGGCGATCTTTCGAAGAGCAGAGTTTGGCTTTTTGGGTGTCATGGTCTTTACAGTGGTGCACACGCCGCGTTTTTGAGGCGCACTCAAATCGGTCGTTTTCTTTTTTAAAGAATTCAGACCTTTTTGCAGAGCAGGTGCCGTAGATTTTTTGACGGCTGTTTCTCTGCCTTTGCGCACGAGCTGATTAAATGTAGGCAAATTTATTCCTCCTTTCTCCAAAAATATTCTTATGCGCCCAAAGCAACAATCACTTTGGGCAGCATAACCTTCAACATTTTACCATCATCTATAGTGTTTTGTCAATACCTTTTATAAATTTTGCCTGGTAATCGTCTGGACATCCACATTATTATAGCAGTCCATTCCCGTTCCAGCCGGCACAAGCTTTCCGATAATAACATTTTCCTTCAGTCCAATGAGCGGATCACGCTTGCCCTTAATGGCAGCCTCTGTGAGCACCCTTGTGGTTTCCTGGAAGGATGCGGCGGATAGGAAGGATTCCGTTGCCAAAGAGGACTTTGTAATGCCTAGCAGTACATCCTTACAAACCGGTACCTGCTCGCCTTTCGTTGCTACCTCATCCAGAATGATTTCAAATCTGTGTCTGTCAATCAAAGAGCCAACCAGAAGGTCGGTAGCTCCCGCTTCTTCCACTCTCACTTTTTTGAGCATCTGCCTGATAATGACCTCAATATGCTTATCGTTAATGGCAACACCCTGTGATTTATACACCTTTTGTACCTCGCGTACAATATATTCCTGTACCGCATTGGCACCTTTTATTCTCAGCAAATCGGAAGGGTTAATTGCACCGCCGGTTAACTCCTGCCCACTTTCCACAATGTCTTCATCCTTTACTTTCAGTGTGGAATTGTGAGAAATATGGTATTCACGGGCAAGCCCGGTTTCTGTATCCGTAACAATAATAACTCTGCCCTTTTTGCCATCAGAAATACTGACTCTGCCGCCCTCTTCCGCAATCATCGCAAGGCCGCGAGGCGGCTTACGAGCTTCGAAGAGTTCCTCAACACGAGGAAGACCTTGGGTAATATCATCTCCTGCAACACCACCGCTATGGAAAGTTCTCATCGTGAGCTGCGTACCCGGTTCACCAATGGATTGCGCCGCAATAATACCGACCGCTTCACCAACATTGACAAGTTCTCCGGATGCAAGGTTTGAACCATAGCACTTTGCGCATACTCCAAGCTTTGCACGGCAGGTGATGACCGAACGGATTTTCACCTCACGGATACCTACTTTATGAATTTTTTCTGCTTCGCCAGTGGAAATAATCTGATTTTTTGCCACGATAATCTCGCCGGTGGTCGGATGGATAATATCTTCCGCCGCAGTACGCCATTTTATTCTGTCCGACAGAGGCTCAATGACATATCTTTCCGTGTCACCTGCATCACGCGGTTTTTCGTTTTCAATGGCGCGCACTAAAATATACTTACTTGTCTCGCAGTCCATTTCACGAATAATCACTTCTTGGCTAACATCAACAAGTCTTCTTGTAAGGTAACCGGAGTCTGCTGTTCTCAGTGCGGTATCGGCAAGACCTTTACGAGCACCATGCGTAGAAATAAAGAACTCGATAACGTCCAAACCTTCTCTGAAAGAAGCCTTAATCGGTATTTCAATGGTTTTTCCCGTTGTGTCAAACATAAGACCACGAATACCGGCGAGCTGACGCATCTGACCTACATTACCACGTGCTCCTGATGTTGACATCATATTGATTGGATTAAAATCATCCAAATTGTTCATCAGTGCCTTCGTGATGTGATCAACCGCGCTTTGCCATGTTGCAATAACCGCTTTATATCTCCCATCCTCTGTAATGAGACCACGACGATATGCCGCTGTGATTTTATCAATTTTATCTTCGGCTTCCGCAATATACTGGGGCTTTGCTGCTGGAATTTCCATATCGGATACACCAACAGTAATAGCTCCTTTTGTAGAATACTTAAAGCCAAGTGTTTTTATTTTATCCAGCAACACTGCCGTTTTTGTAAGGCCATGCGTATTAATACATCTGTCAATGATCTTTTCAAGGCCGGCCTTGGTCGCTTTAAAAGTAATTTCCAAATCAAACATGGTGCTTTGATTGGTTCTGTCTACAAAACCAAGGTCCTGAGGAATGTTTTCGTTAAATATCAGCCTGCCAACGGTTGCGCTGATAATTTTATACTGCATTTCCCCCATCACCATGCGAGACACCCTTACCATAATGGGTTCATGGAGGGTAATTACTTTGTTTTCATACGCCAATATTGCTTCATGTGTGTTCATGAATTTGCGCATGGTAAGGTGCTTATAGGTTGTATACACTTTCCCGTTTTCCTTTTTACCAAAAGTCTCATCACCAATATCGGGTATGCAAACAGGTTCATATGGCCCGATTTCATCTTTTTCGCATGCTTCTATCACCGCATTTGCACTGTCGAAATTTTTAATGATGATGTTAAGGATATTGGTCGTTCTATACTTAGGAGCACCTTTGCCCTTGATCAGAATATTGAGTTCGTCAAATTTACCGATCTCACGGCTGTTATATGCCTCAAGCGCCTCTTTCTCAGTTTCAAATACAGGTAGTTTGTCCGTTTTTTGCACCAGATCTCCTGCAGCTGTTAGTTCCTTTTCGCCCATGGCAATGGTGAGGTAATAACTTCCCAAAACCATGTCCTGCGTGGGAACGGTAACAGGCTTACCATCCTGAGGCTTTAGCAAATTGTTTGCAGATAGCATTAAAAACCTTGCTTCTGCTTGTGCTTCGGGAGAAAGCGGTACATGTACTGCCATCTGGTCACCGTCGAAATCTGCATTATAAGCGGTACAAACCAATGGATGAAGACGAATGGCTCTACCCTCTACCAGTACCGGTTCAAATGCCTGAATACCAAGACGATGCAAGGTAGGTGCACGGTTAAGAAGCACGGGATGCTCACGAATAACCTCTTCCAATACATCCCATACCGTTTCATCTGCACGTTCTACTTTTTTCTTTGCATTCTTAATGTTATGTGCTCCGCCGTCGTTCACCAATTTTTTCATTACAAATGGCTTAAACAGTTCCAGTGCCATTTCCTTTGGCAAGCCGCACTGGTATATTTTAAGCTCCGGCCCTACCACAATAACCGAACGGCCGGAATAGTCAACACGCTTTCCAAGCAAATTCTGACGGAAACGTCCTTGCTTCCCCTTGAGCATATCCGACAAAGATTTGAGCGGTCTGTTGCCGGGGCCAGTCACCGGTTTGCCTCTGCGGCCATTGTCTATCAGTGCATCCACAGCTTCTTGCAGCATTCTCTTTTCGTTTCTGACAATAATATCGGGTGCACCTAAATCAAGCAGTCTTTTCAGACGATTGTTGCGGTTAATAACCCTTCTGTACAGGTCGTTGAGATCAGAGGTTGCAAATCTTCCGCCGTCAAGCTGAACCATGGGTCTAATTTCGGGAGGAATAACCGGCACGACTTCCAGAACCATCCATTCCGGTTTGTTTCCGGATGTTCGAAATGCCTCTACTACCTCTAAAACTTTGACAGCACGAGCTTTTTTCTGACCCTGTGCATCAATGAGTTCTGCACGAAGTTCTGTAGCCATGGTTTCCAAATCCAATTCACTAAGGAGTTCTTTAATGGCTTCTGCACCCATGCCGGCACGGAATTTGCCCACGCCGTATTTTTCTATGTTTTCCCTATATACTGTTTCGGTAATAACTTCTTTCTTCTGTAGCTTCGTCTTTCCCGGATCAATGACCACATAGGCGGCAAAATACAGAACCTTTTCAAGCTGCCTGGGTGACATATTCAGAATCAACCCCATGCGGCTTGGAATTCCTTTAAAATACCAAATGTGGGAAACCGGTGCTGCAAGCTCAATATGCCCCATGCGCTCACGACGCACTTTGGCACGGGTAACCTCTACGCCACAGCGATCGCAAAAAATACCCTTATATCGTATTCTTTTATACTTTCCGCAATGACATTCCCAGTCTTTTGTAGGTCCAAATATGCGTTCGCAAAACAAACCATCTTTTTCAGGCTTTAAGGTTCTGTAGTTAATCGTCTCGGGCTTTTTTACCTCACCCTTCGACAAGCCTCTTACTTTCTCGGGAGAAGCCAAGCCTATTTCAATCGCTTCAAAATTGTTAAATTCCAGCATCTTCAGCTCTCCTTTCAAATATTTTCATCTTGATCAACAAAAAGGTCATCCCCACTGTCTAATGCTTCAATAAAGTAGCCTGTCGGCTCAATGTCATCACTCTCATCATCAAAGCCAAAATCCTCTGCTTCATCTTCATCTTCATCAATGGGTGATAAAAACTCCTCAATGTCGGAAACAATTTTTTTCTCGCCTTCCAGTGATTCAAGAAGCCTTGGATTGACCTGCGGAATATCCTCTTCCTCTTCCTCTTTCATCTCAATCTCTTGATTGTTCTTGTCCAAGATACGAACATCAAGTGACAAACTTTGCAGTTCCTTGATGAGAACCTTAAAGGATTCCGGCACTCCGGATTTTGGTACATTGTCACCCTTTACAATGGCTTCATAGGTTTTTACGCGGCCTACTACGTCATCCGATTTTACGGTCAATATTTCTTGCAGTGTATATGCCGCACCATATGCCTCCAGTGCCCAAACCTCCATCTCACCAAATCTCTGGCCACCAAACTGCGCTTTACCACCGAGCGGTTGCTGCGTAACCAAAGAGTATGGCCCTGTGGAGCGAGCATGAATTTTATCATCAACAAGATGCGCAAGTTTTAATATATACATATATCCCACGGTAACCGGGTTATCAAATGGTTCTCCGGTACGGCCGTCAAATAACGGCGTTTTTCCGTTGCGGCTATAGCCTGCTTTTTCTAAGCATTCCTCTATATCTTCCTCGTTTGCACCGTCAAATACCGGTGTAGCAACCTTCCAGCCTAAGGCCTTGGCGGCATATCCCAAATGCACTTCGAGCACCTGCCCGATATTCATTCGAGAGGGCACGCCCAGGGGATTGAGTACAATTTCAAGCGGTGTGCCATCGGGAAGGAACGGCATATCCTCTTCCGGCAAAATGCGAGAAATAACACCCTTGTTGCCATGGCGTCCTGCCATCTTATCCCCAACGGAAATTTTTCTTTTTTGTGCAATATATACTCTGACAAGTTGATTGACTCCCGGTGGGAGCTCATCTCCTTTTTCTCGTTCAAATACCTTTACATCAACAATAATCCCGTTTTCACCATGCGGCACCCGAAGCGAAGTATCTCTCACCTCGCGAGCCTTTTCTCCGAATATTGCTCTGAGCAGTCTCTCTTCGGCGGTAAGCTCCGTTTCACCCTTTGGTGTCACTTTCCCCACCAAAATATCACCTGCACGAACTTCAGCACCTACTCGGATAATACCCTTTTCATCCAAATCCTTCAGCGCATCTTCGCCAACATTGGGAATATCTCTTGTGATGTCCTCAGCGCCAAGCTTTGTGTCCCTGGACTCCGCTTCGTATTCTTCTATATGAATAGAAGTAAATACATCTTCACGCACAAGCTTTTCACTAATTAGAATAGCATCCTCGTAGTTATACCCTTCCCAAGTCATAAATCCGATTAATATATTTCTGCCAAGTGCGAGCTCTCCATTTTGTGTGGAGGGGCCATCGGCGATAACATCCCCACGGCTCACCTCATCTCCCTTATTGACAATGGGCTTTTGGTTGATGCAGGTGCCTTGATTGGAACGCAAGAATTTAATCAACTTATATGAATCGGTGCTTCCGCTTTTATTGCGTATAATAATCTCACCGGAAGTCACCTTTTCCACTACGCCGTCTTCCTTCGCAAGTAAAACCACACCGGAATCCCGCGCCGTCTTATACTCCATACCGGTACCGATAATGGGAGAATCTGTACGCAAAAGAGGTACCGCCTGACGCTGCATGTTTGAACCCATCAGTGCACGGTTTGCATCATCATTTTCAAGGAACGGAATCATGGCCGTGGCAACGGATACGAACTGCTTGGGAGATACGTCCATAAACGTAACCTCCGACACATCAAACTCCTTGATTTCTTTTCTGTATCTGGCAATCACCCGCTTGTGCACAAAGCGACCTTCCGCATTGACCGGTTCATTGGCCTGTGCAACCACGTGGTTGTCCTCTACATCAGCGGTCATATATACAATTTCATCGGTTATTTTACCTGATGTGGGATCAATTTTGCGATATGGCGCCTCAATAAATCCATATTCATTTATTCTAGCATAAGTGGAAAGTGAACTGATCAAACCAATGTTGGGTCCTTCAGGTGTTTCTATGGGGCACATTCTGCCATAATGGGTATGGTGTACGTCACGCACCTCAAAGCCTGCACGCTCACGAGACAAACCACCCGGTCCGAGTGCACTGAGACGACGTTTGTGTGTCAGCTCTGCAAGCGGATTGGTTTGATCCATGAACTGAGAAAGCTGGGAGCTTCCAAAGAATTCCTTAATTGCTGCTGCAACAGGACGTATATTAATTAAATTTTGAGGGGATGCTACATCTAAATCCTGAATGGTCATTCTCTCGCGGACAACCCTTTCCATTCTGGCAAGACCCACACGGAATTGGTTCTGCAAAAGCTCGCCCACCGAACGCAGACGTCTATTGCCCAAATGGTCAATGTCATCTTTATTGCCTATTCCATATTCAAGATTGAGCATATATCCGATGGATCCATAAATATCCTCAACTGTGACATGCTTTGGAATAAGCCTCTCTAAATTACGAGAAATCGCATCCTCAATATCCTTTTGTTCTGTATTCTGAGATAGTATCTCTTCTAAAACAGGTATATATACTTTTTCATTCACGCCAAGACGTGCGGTATCAAAATCCACATAGCTGCCGATATTCCCCATATGATTAGAGAGCACGGCAATCTCTTCATTTTCTACCTTTAAATATATTTGGTAAATACCCATACTGTCCATTTCACAGGCCATTTCTTTTGTGATTTTATCCCCTGTGCCGGCAATCACCTCGCCGGTAACAGAATTGATAATAGGCCGTGCCGGATAGAAGCCTTCTATTCTATCTGCAAAGGCCAATTTTTTATTCACCTTGTAACGACCCACTCGCGCCAAATCATAGCGTCTTACATCAAAGAACATATTGTCTATGAGTGTGCGTGCACTCTCTTCGGTGGGAGGCTCGCCAGGACGCACCTTTTTGTATACTTCAATTAAAGCCTCTTTTTCCGTTCTCGGATTATCTTTGCTGTCCTTATTGATGGTAGCCATCAGCTTAGGATCGTTGCCAAAGAGCGCATAGATGGACTCATCCGTAGAACATCCAAGTGCACGAATAAGGCAAGTAATCGGCATTTTACGTGTTTTGTCCAAACGGACGGAAAAAATATCATTCGAATCGGTTTCGTATTCCAACCAAGCGCCTCTGTTAGGAATAACGGTAGCAGAGAATAGCTTTTTGCCCGCCCTGTCTTCGTCTGAAGAATAATAAATTCCAGGCGAACGCACTAGCTGGCTGACGATAACCCTTTCCGCACCATTAATGATAAATGTCCCCTGCTCGGTCATGAGCGGGAAATCACCCATAAATACTTCTTGTTCCTTCACTTCGCCCGTCTCTCTGTTTACAAGCCTGACCTTTACACGAAGAGGTACTGCGTATGTAGCATCCCTTTCCTTGCACTCGTCTACAGAATATTTTGGTTTGGAGTCAAAGTAAAAATCGTAAATCTCTAAAGAAAGATTACCCGAATGATCCGTAATGGGTGATATGTCTTCAAATATTTCCCTTAGTCCCTCATCCAAAAACCAATTATACGAATTTTTTTGAACTTCTATAAGGTTCGGCATATCCAGAACCTCATCAATTTTCGAGAAGCTCATCCTTGTAGTTCTTCCAAGCTTGACCGGACTCGGACGTTGCATCAAAAATCACCTCATCTGAATTAGCACTTTTCGTGCCTTTTTCAATATATTATTCTCATCTGTTGACATAATTATACAGACTTTACTTTGATATATAATGCTGTATAATATGTCCATTTTTAAATAATAGATGGCAATTTATCATTATACTGCAATAGTTTTGGAATGTCAAGCTTTTTTTTCATTATTTTTGTATTTTAATGTTTTTTGCTTAATTTTCATTTTATTTTTCATTATTTAAGTTATTTTAAAATCCCACACCAAGCTCACATAAAATGATTTTTAAAAAAACAGCGGAGCAGACTTGTCCGCTCCGCCAACATACACACCCTAAACGTGGCAATAAGAGAAAGGGGGAAAGCACGTTCAATTAAATCCTTCTTTACCTTCCTTATACTTTGGGTATTATTTATTCGGATATGCCAAGGTGAAACACCTTATCTGCCGCCTTAAAAGTTGCTTTATACAACGCATACGCAATCATTCCGTTCACACCTGCTTTTACCAAATTAAAAGGAATAATCGCAGGCCACATCAGGGGCAGAACCGCTTTCAGTGGCACCCCCAAATAAATGGGTGTGATTAAGATATTCCAAAGCACCATCGATATGCACATCGCCAGTGCACCGCAGATAAGCCCAACGATCAAGGAACCATTTGTGGCCTTGCGCCGATAGATGCTGCCGGCTACAAATACAAATGAACCGGTAGCAAAAATGTGCATCAGAATGCCAATGAGTCCACTTTTTGCACTAACCGTAAAGCCTTGAATAAGAGCCACGACGAAGGTCAACACCAAGGATGCCATCGGGCCAAATAAAAAAGTGCCAATCAAAATAGGAATGTCCGCAGGGTCATACTCCAAAAATGGAGCAATGGGGAAAAGTGGAAAATGCACACTGTACACCAGTACAATGGAGATGGCCCCAAGCATGGCCAAGGTGACAAGCTTCTTTGTGTTGATTTTCATAAAACTCCTCCTTCTTATTTGGAGGCTGCATAAAAAAGCAGACTCCGACATATTTCAGAGCCTGCATTAATAGATAATACAAAAACTGCACCTGCAAAAAAGCCAAATGTTTTTAAAACAGTTTTTATGCTATATATTCTTTCTTCCGGACTATAACCGTCGGCCCCGGAATTTCGCCGGGTCTGCACTGCGCATATCATTTCAAAAGCACAACGCTGGTGGGCTGTAACCACCGGTAGGGACTCGCACCCTGCCCTGAATATAATGGTATAATATTATTATATGTTATATTAAAAATAAAATCAATGATTTTTTTTATAAAATTGATTGCATTTTTTCCAAAATAATTGTAAAATATGTAGGTAAGATATTTTTTTGCTATCATCCAAGTGTAAGGAGTGTGTTTCTCTATGAAAATAAGCTTTTCTACTTTAGGCTGTCCCACTTGGCCCTTTGCAGAAATTATTGCCTCCGCAAAGGACTTAGGTTACGACGGTATTGAGGTCAGGGGTATAGAAAACGACATGTATATGCCAAAAGCTCGTCCGTTTCTTGCCGGCCGCATAGAAAAAACAAAAGCGGCCATGTCCGGCATGGGTCTTGAAATCAGCTGTTTGACTTCCGGTGCTCTTTTGTTTTCTCCAAAGTGCAGCGAGGAAATTGAAGATTATATTGAGCTTGCCAAGGTGTTAGGTGTTCGATATATTCGTGTGCTTGCAGATAAGGAACCGGCGCCTACCCTGCCGGTGGATGAAAATCAAGTCCTGCATACGCTGATTTCCTCCGCACCCACCGCCAAAGCAGCAGGCATTTGCTTGTTGGTGGAAACCAATGGTGTGTATGCAGACTCAAGCAAGCTCCGCTCCCTGCTCGAAAAAGTAAATTCACCGGCCGTGGGAGTGCTGTGGGATATTCACCATCCCTATCGTTTTTTTGGTGAATCCCCTCAGGTGACGTATCAAAATCTTGCACCCTATATTCGTCATGTACACATCAAGGATTCTTTATTGCAATTAGAAAACGTCAAATACACCCTCACTGGAGAGGGGGATGTTCCAATTGAGGCATGCCTGTCTGTTTTGAAAAATGGTGGCTATGATGGCTATCTTTCACTCGAATGGGTCAAGCGCTGGAACACTCAGCTTCACGAACCGGGCCTTGTATTTGCCCACTACATCAGTACCATCCGCCAACTGCTAAAGTAAATGTTTGAAATACCATTTTTTCATATACCTGTAGACAAATGATATTTTGTCCGCTACGGCACACACGAAAAGACCCTCCGTTTTTTGGAGGGTCTTCGTTTATTATTATGCTTGCTGATGACGGATTTTGACTCGATATAAAATGAACAAAATAATGGCTCCCGTCAGTAGCAGGGCAGAGAGTACAAATAGTGCCAGAATCCACTGCATCTCATCACGACCGCTTGCCATGTCTGCATTTGGCAAAGCCGCAGGTAAGGCAGGGTACAGCCTTTGATAAAACTCATCCAAAAGCGTTGCAGTACTCCGCCTGCTGATTTGTGAGCGAGGATACAGCCTGCCGCCTACCTGCAAGAATCCTTCACGCACCAGCATGGCTACGGATGCCTTATCTGAAACCGTGGCCGCATCCTCCACCAAAAGATATTCCTCCGGATTCGCAGGAGGCAGATAACCCTTTTTCTCTAAAAGTGCACTTGCAATCGCACTAAATACTTCCTCCCTGCTCATGCTCTCCCCATATGCGGCTTCAAATTGCCTCAAACTTTGAGCCGCTCCTTGAAGAGGGCTAGCCGCCGAAAAAGTAAGAGACTCAGCAGATGCACTTGGCATATCATTCGGCGTACTGATCGGTGTTGCCTTTGGCGTCGCTTTGGGTGTGGCTTTCGGTGTAGCTGTTGGAGTGGATGTGGGCGAGCCGGAAGGCTTTGGCGTTGCGGTAGCCATAGCGGCTATTAACGGCGAATTGGAAGGCACAAGGTTTTGCGCTATTGCCTGCGTGGCATCTTGTTTTTGTCCTGCTTTGTATGCAGAAAATGGTGCGGTGTAGTATACCCTTTCCATGATCTGTTCGAATTCTTGTTTTGTCATCGCCTCTGCCAAATCCACTCTGCCATCCATCAGTCCCATTGCAATAAAGGCCTCGGCTGGGCTGTTTGCGCTTGCCGCTGTGCCACTTAATACTTTGAATTCTCCTGCACGCACAATACCGATTTCAACCGTATTGCTTTGCTCGTCGTACCGACCGCCAATGGCCTCCGCACCGGCATACACCATATCCGAATTGCTTTTCGCAGGAAAGGCAAACACAATACCGCTTTTTAAGTTTTCAATTGGCTTTGCATCCTTGTTAGAAAATCCGATTTTAAATGCATCCTCTGTTTTTTCTACAATGATGGTGATATTTTCGGTATCCTCCATCTCCTTTTGCAGTGCTTTGGTGTTTATTTTAATCACAAGACCATTTATACCGATATGAAGTGCATCTATCTTTGCCACTTGTTCCAGTGTGCTTTTATCCATTTTAATATTAATAATTCCATCCTGCCCGGTGAGTGCAAAATTAATTCTCGCTGCCACATCAATGGTTTTTTCCCTTTTGATGTCAACCTGCTTTTTCAGTCTTTCAATCAGTGCCCTTCCATCCTGCGCCGCAGAAATCGAAGCTGCAATGGTCCATTTGTTAAGCTTAATCAGTCCGCGAGTCTTCTTATTGCTTACTGACATGGACTCGATGATATATCGATCAAACGCTTCTAAATCTGCCATGGCAGTCGGATTGCTTTTTTCCACTTGCGTTAGCTTGGCATATATAGACTCTGCCGCAAAGATAAACCCTTGCGAGCTATTGCTCTTGCTGATGATATCATACGGTATCACAAGGCCTTTGGCACCGCTTGTTTTGATACGTTTACCGTTTTGTGTGAAATCGACGGCACCCAGCCCATTGCCTTGTGCCGTTGCATACACATAAGCAATTTCAAGTACATCCGGCACAAGCGCGGAAATAGACAAATTTTCGTTCATCTGTTTTAAATACGTGGAATAAAAAACCAAATTGCTGTTTTTGCTTTGCATAAGACCGCTGGAGGATAATGCAAATACATCTCGATATAACTTATCCTCCTGCCCCACGATGGCTTGTTCAACAACAATAACCCATTGATCATTTTTCGGCTTTAAATACACATCCGTATAAGAAAAATCCTGATTTTTTACAGTAGGGCATAGGGCCATTTCCTTCCCACAGAGCGTGATCATGTTGTCCGACACAGTATATACCTTTATCTCCAAAAAGGCCTTGCTATTTTGCGTTTTCATCGTTACGGTAATAAGCTCAGGGATTTTGTCCGCATTCAGATCCTTTGTGATTGCAGAAGGCAGGCTACTCACTGCGGTAGAAGCGACATTGGAAAAATCAGGACTTTTTTCCAAGAACGATACATATGCTTCTGCATAATCCACCGTATCACTAAAAGTCATCTTTAGCACATTTTCCCTCACGCTTCTCTTTATGCCGCCCTCACGAGAAGGCATTTGCTCCGGACTTATGCCATCGTATAAAACAAGCTTTTCTACCAGATCAATGGTTTTGACTTGTTCTATCCAGTCCTCCTTCGCAGCCGCACTCCCATTTATCGTATAGATATCCTCCAAAAGGGATTCATCGCTTTCATTCGCATTTTTCCAAATGTGCCCATAACTCTTCACTTGGGTGAGCCCTTTTGCTCCCAATGCGAAGAGCGTGATATTTTCCTTGCCACTTTGCTCACTATCCAGAATGCTTTTTTCCGCAATATATGATTCTTGCCCTACGCTCACCGGGTAAAACACGCGATAGCTTGGAGGGCTCATAGACTGAATGGATGCTTCTTTGCTTTCCTTCTTTTCCATGTTGCCATTGACATACTTATACACTGAAAGTACAGAGGTTTTACCCAAATCCGCACTTTGCTGTTTATTTATTTTACTGTATAATATAAGCTCCTCTTCTTTGTCTTTATCAATGTCCAGTAGCACCGCCTGATTAAAGCTTGTGTCGTCTCTGAGCTCATTTTTGACAAATGAATAGTATTTGTCGGCAAGTGTATCCTCCGGCTCACTTGCCACTTGCACCCCGGTCTTCTCCCTTTGAATATCCAGTGCTTGTGTAAGAGACGCGGCATTGTCCTCCTTGGGATGCTGCATGTAATAATATAATTTATACCCTGCAGTGCCACCCGAAGCGGCAGACAAAACAGCCAATAGAATAGCAAAATATAAAAACAGCTTTATCTTATCAAAGCTTTTGCTTTTTTGCGCAGATTGTTTTTTTACATTTGGTCTCGCCCGTTTTTTACGAATTTTCTCTTCTTGCATATGGACAACCGGCTCTGCATCGGTTTGCGTCCTTATTTTTTCCAATATGGCCATGGCGCATTCTCCGGGCAAAGTATTGCACTGAGCATCTTGCTGCAAAATGGCGCCAAGCACCTCAAAAATATCCTCTGCAAATACAACGCCTCCGGCGGCTTTGTACTTTTCTACTTTCTGCTGAGTATATCCCCTTGCAAAATTTAAAAATACAACCATTTCATCTCTTGGATAGCCTGTGATAAAAGATATATCCTCCAAGGTCAGCCTCATACAATAGTGAAGAAGCATTGCCGCTTTCTGCTGCAGGGGCATGTTACCGATTATTTCAAATATGTACTGCCTTGTTGCGGGAATTTCAAAAACAAGGTCTGTAGAATGCTCATTTACTTTTTCCACGCAAATGTCATAAAACCCTTCGTTATCTTCCATCGTCTCTTGCATGCTCTGCACCTGTGCACAGGAGTCATACACGGCCTTTAGTGCATATACTGTAAAGGCTCTGCCGGGCACAAACGCGGCCACAATGTCTCTAATGCCGCAGAAAGTAGCTTCCGTCATCTCCTGTGCCATGTGCCGACTCATCGTAAGGCGCAATGCAAAATAATATGCATCGTTATAACTGCTTTCAAACAGAGAGCTATATGCCAAAACGTCTCCCGCTTTGGCTTTGTCTATAATAAGACTTTCCCCGTTACATTCCATAAAAACGCCCATCCCTTTCAGGTTCATCCTATTTGTGATTGTGATGTAAAAAATGATCGTCTGTGCTAAAATACCTTAATTTACCATTTATACGATGGATTATATCATATCTCTTTCAATATTTCAATGATTTTTTGCAATTCTTACTTTCCCTGCTTCCCCCACGAATCCTTCAGAGCAACCGATCTACTAAATACCGGCATTTCTTTCGTACTATCCCTATCCATACAAAAATAGCCGTTACGAATAAACTGGAAGGTATCCCCTACCTTTGCGCCTGCAATGGAGGCCTCTATTTTGCAACCTGTCAGCTCCTCCAAGGAGTGGCTGTTTAAATTGCCGGCAAAATCGCCATCCTCTGAATCCTCGGAAGGATTTTCGGTGAGAAAAAGCCTGTCGTAAAGGCGTACAGTGGCATCGACTGCAGAAGGCACGCTCACCCAATGAATGGTGCCTTTGACCTTTCTTCCGTCGGGCGCACTGCCGAATTTTGTTTCCGGGTCATAGGTACAGTGAAGTGTGGTGATTTGTCCATCTTCATCCTTTGTGGCCGAGGTGCAAGTAATAAAATATGTGCCGCGTAGCCGCACTTCGCGCCCTGGCGACATTCTGAAATAGCCCTTTGGCGGCTCTTCCATATAATCCTCCTGCTCAATGTACAGTTCCCTTGAAAAATGAACCTTGCTCTTTCCGGCTTCAGGTTTTTCGGGATTAACAGGCAGTTCAATTTCCTCTTGCATGCCTTCTGGATAATTATCAATAATCACCTTAATCGGCCGAAGTACTGCCATCACCCTTGGTGCATTGGCATTCAAATTTTCCCTCACACAGTGCTCCAGCAATGCAAAATCTACCACGCTATTGCCTTTCGCAACACCAATACGTGTGCAAAAATCAAGCAGAGCCTCAGGCGGATATCCTCTCCTGCGCATTGCACACAAGGTAGACATGCGAGGGTCGTCCCAGCCGGTAACAATACCATCCTTCACCAAACGCAAGCATTTGCGCTTGCTGGTGAGTGTATAGGTTAAATTCAGCCTTGCAAATTCAATTTGGCGAGGCGGCATTTCAAATCCGATTTCATTCACAAACCAATCATAGATGGGCCTGTGATCCTCAAATTCTAAAGAACACAAGGAATGAGTCACCTTTTCAACAGCATCCGATAAAGGATGTGCAAAATCATACATGGGATAAACACACCATTTATCTCCCGTTCTGTGGTGAGATGCTTTGAGTATACGGTAAATAACCGGGTCACGCATGTTGAGATTGGGGCTACTCATATCCACCTTGGCACGCAGTACTCTTGTGCCTTCTTCAAATTCCCCCTTGGTCATCCTCGCAAAGAGCTCTATGTTCTCATCAACACTCCTGTTTCGATACGGGCTTTCCTTGCCACGCTGAGTCAGTGTGCCTCTGTGCTCTCTAATTTCCTCTGCCGATAAGTCGCATACATATGCTTTGCCCTTCTTAATAAGGGTAATCGCGCAGTCATAAATGGCATCAAAATAATCAGAGGCATACAGTATCTTATCCCACGAAAATCCCAGCCACGCAATGTCCTCCATAATAGAGTTGACATATTCCTCATCCTCTTTGGTGGGATTGGTATCATCAAATCTTAAATTACAAGTACCGTTATATTTCATTGCAGTACCAAAGTCAATATAAATAGCCTTGGCATGGCCAATGTGCAAATACCCATTAGGCTCAGGTGGAAATCTGGTCTGCACCTTGTTGTACACACCTTGGTCTAAATCCTTTTCAATTGCTTCGTGAATAAAATTAGAAGCCATTTCCATGCTTATTCAATCCCTTCCATATGTTCAATCGCCAGAAGAAGTCTTTTCTTTACTTCATCATGGCCTAAAAGACGTAAAATTTCAAATAAATCCGGTGTATTTCTTCTGGATGTGATGGCAATGCGAATGATGGTGGATACATCGCCGATATGCCCCTTAAAGCTGTTAGGATTTTTCTTAAATCCCTTCACGTCGGGAGAAAACCCAAGTGGCTCACATACACTTTTTAGCCGTTCAAACCATTGGTCCTTGTCATCCGCAGTGGTATACTCCTTGGCATATGTTTCAAGGATAGCCCCAACATCTTGCTTTGTAATATGTGGTGGAAAATCGTATTCTCGCTGCCAGAGTTCATGATAAAAATACGATATATATTCCTTTACATCTCCCCAACAGCCAATATCCTTACGTGGTTTTTCACAGCCTCTTTCGATGGCTAAAATAGCCTTGGCGTATGCTTCATTTGTTTTTAATATGCCTTGAAGCTGCTTGTCATATTCATCCGCCCATAAGCATGTTTGCTCATAGACCTGCTCCGCGCTCATGCGCGAGACCACATTTTTACTGATATCTTTTAATTTTACCAAATCAAACAATGCCCCGCTTACGCTCATTTTGGATAGGGCGAAGGGAAATTCCGCTACCTTTGCAGTTGCATTTTCCTTGCGCCATTCTTCAAAATTAGAGTTTGAAAGAGTCATTAAGTATTCCATAACCGCCTCGGCGCAATAGCCCTGCTCATGATAATAGGATACCGCCGCCTCAGGATCCTTTCTTTTGCTGAGCTTGCGCTTGCCACCCTCCTCTTCTTTCATCACGGGAGAGATATGTGCATACCGGGGTGCTACAAACCCCAAAACTTCAAACAATTGCAAATGAATAGGCGCAGAGGAAATCCACTCATCCCCACGAATAACATGGGTCGTGCGCATCAGGTGGTCATCCACCACATGCGCAAAATGATAGGTGGGCATAAGGTCACTTTTAAGCAGTATGATATCCATGTCATTTTCCGGCATTTCTATTTTACCTTTGATAAGGTCTTCAAAATGAATTCTATTGCCCTCGCACCCCGGTGATTTGAGCCGCAGTACAAAGCTTTTCCCACTTTCAATATTTCGTAAAATCTCTTCCATTTTTAAATCTCTGCATTTTGCCCACTTACTGAAATAGCCCGTCCGAAGCTTTAGGCTCTCTTGCTCCTTTCGGGAACCCCCCATATCCTCCTCGTTGCAGAAGCAGGGGTATGCAAGACCCTTTTCAATGAGCAATTTTGCAAAGCTATGATAAATGGCTTTGCGAAGGCTTTGTGTATAAGGGCCGTATACGCCCCTTTCGCCGCCATCCGCCATCGCTCCCTCATCGGGCGATACGCCAAAGGTGCAAAGTCCACTAATGATTTCAGCTACGCCATCTTCCATTTCTCTTTTTTTATCCGTATCTTCTATTCGCAGATAAAATACACCACCGCTTTGCAGGGCTACATTTTTTGAAATCAACGCTGCAAATAGGCACCCGATATGCAAAAAACCGGTGGGACTGGGTGCAAACCTGGTGACACACCCTCCCTCGCAAAGCGTACGAGGAGGATATAAGTTTTCATAATGCTCTGCCAAATGATCCACCTTTGGCAGTAATAAATCCGCAAGTACCTTGTTGTCCAAATTTGTTCATCCTCTCATAGACTATCTATCCTTTGTAATGATTATCCCCTATTTTTGGTCATATATTTTCTTATTATATCATTACATTACAGTAAATTTCAATACCCAAAAGAAATTTTATGCAATTTTCTTGACAAAAGGTGTTTTGTAGGAATATAATACTTTCATCCATCAATATGAAATTGAGCAAAAAAGTGGAGGGATACGATCACTATGATTAAAGTAACATTAAAAAGTGGAGACATCAAAGAATTTTCCAAGGGCATCTCAATTTTCGAGGCTGCAAAGAGCATTAGCGCCGGATTGGCACGGGTTGCCACCGCGGCGCAGGTGGGCGGCAGCGTAGTGGATTTGCGCCAAACCCTTGATGAGGACTGCACTTTAAATATACTCACCTTTGACGCTGAGGAAGGCAAGCTAGCCTTTCGCCATACCGCCTCACATATTTTGGCGCAGGCGGTAAGACGACTATTTCCACAAGCCAAACTCGCTATCGGGCCTGCTATTGAAAGTGGTTTTTATTATGATTTTGATATTGACAAGCCCTTTACACCGGAGGATTTGGAACAACTCGAAAAGGAAATGGCAGCCATTGTAAAAGAAGATATTGCCATTGAAAGCTTCTGTCTGCCCCGCGAGGAGGCTATCCAATTGATGCGTGAATACAAAGAGCCATATAAAGTGGAGCTAATTGAAGCCTTGCCTGAAGATGCACTCATCCATTTTTATCGGCAGGGTGATTTCACGGATCTGTGCGCCGGGCCTCATCTCATGAGTACGGGAGCGGTCAAGGCAATTAAACTTACCAGTGTTGCAGGAGCATACTGGAGAGGCGATGAAAAAAATAAGATGCTTCAGCGTATATACGGCACTGCTTTTACCAAGAAAGCAGATTTGGAAGCATATTTACTTGCTATTGAAGAAGCGAAAAAAAGAGATCATAATAAAATCGGACGAGAACTTGGCATTTTTACAACCTCCGACCTTGTTGGCCAAGGCTTGCCGCTCATCATGCCCAAAGGTGCTAAAATTCTTCAAATTCTCAAGCGTTTTGTAGAGGATGAAGAGGATCGTCGGGGATATGTGCGCACCCTCACACCGTTTATGGCCAAAAGTGATTTGTATAAGGTGTCCGGGCATTGGGACCACTATCGGGATGGCATGTTTATTTTTGGGGATGAAGAGAAAGGTGAGGATGTATTTGCAATGCGCCCCATGACCTGTCCCTTCCAATTCATTATTTATAATTCCACCCTGCACAGCTATCGCGACCTACCCGTGCGCTATGGTGAGACTTCAACACTATTTCGGAATGAGTCCTCCGGCGAAATGCACGGACTGATTCGTGTTCGTCAATTTACCATTTCCGAAGGTCATCTGGTGGTTACTCCCGAACAGCTGGAGGAGGAATTCTTAGGCGTTGTGGATCTTATCAACTATATGATGAACACTTTGGGAATTGCAGAGGATATTTCTTATCGTTTTTCCAAATGGGATCCTGATAATAAGGAAAAATATATCGACTTGCCGGAGCAGTGGGAAAGCACGCAAGAGCAGATGCGCAATATTCTAAACAAGATTGGCATTGTCTATAAAGAAGCCGTAGGCGAGGCAGCCTTTTACGGCCCTAAGCTGGATATACAGATAAAAAATGTGCATGGCAAGGAGGATACGATTATAACCGTGCAGATTGACTTTTCTTTGGCGGATCGTTTCGATATGTTTTATGTTGATAAGGACAATCAAAAGAAACGCCCCTTGGTCATTCATCGTACCTCCATCGGCTGTTATGAACGTACGCTTGCCATGCTGATTGAAAAATACGCCGGTGCCTTTCCTGTATGGCTCGCCCCGGTACAAGTAAAAATTATGCCCATTTCCGATAAACACAATGATTTTGCTTTTGAAGTAAAAAAAGCATTGCAAGATATCGGAGCCAGGGTAGAGATCGACCTTCGAAATGAAAAAATTGGTTATAAAATTCGCGAGGCTCAGATGGAAAAAATCCCTTATATGCTGGTCATTGGCGATAAGGAGATGCAGAGCGGCTGCGTGGCCGTGCGCTCCAGGCAGGAAGGCGATAAGGGCGTTATGCCGCTTGCGGAATTTATAGCGCTGATTAAATATGAAGCAGAGCATCGGGTGCGCTAATAGCGCCCCAAGCTATACTTGCGATTTGCTTTGCTCTATGAGTGAATACAATGTTTCAAGTGCATCGGAAATACTACCCTTTTGACTAATGAGGCCTAGCGCAACCGCTTCATCTGCGGTTAATATGGTTCCAACATCACTGGCGAGCTGAGATGTATTCATCATCAGCTCGTTTAATTTTTGAGAAGAAATGGCCGAATGCGTAGTCACAAAATTGACTACTCGCTCCTGCATTTTTGCAAAATATTCATAAGTCTGCGGAACACCAATTACTGTGCCATTCATTCTGATGGGATGAATGGTCATGGTGGCAGACGGAGCGATATAGGAAAAATCAGAGGCCACTGCAAGTGGCACGCCAATACTATGCCCGCCGCCAAGCACCAGGGAAACCGTAGGCTTTTTCATGCCGCCCATCATTTCCGCAATGGCAAGTCCTGCTTCCACATCTCCTCCCATGGTATTGATGAGCACAATCAGTCCGTCAATTTCCACGTTTTCCTCTACCCAGGTAAGCAGTGGGATAACGTGTTCATATTTTGTTGTTTTATTTTGCGGCGGCAGTATCATGTGTCCTTCAATTTGACCAATAATCGTCAAGCAGTGTATGGTTCCTCTTTTTCCCGTAATCTTACCGCCGCCCATCTCTTTGATTTCTGCACCCGCTACCTGATCATCGGCTGTGCCATCCTCCATGGAGATGAGTGTAATATTGTTTTGATCCATTTTGTTCATCATTCCTCTTTTTTAAGACTGATATCAGGCACAAAAAACCTTTTCTATTCTGTGCATTCTCCTGCAATGCAGATTTATTCCTGATTCATGGCTTCTTTGGTATATTATTTTATGAATTGCACTTGATTATACAGTTTTTATTTGCTATAATGAGAATAATAAGCAAGGATGAGGTGTATGTATGCCAATTAAAATCCCCGATAAGCTGCCTGCCAAGAAGCAGCTTGAAAGTGAAAATATATTTGTCATTGCAGAAAAACGTGCGGCCCATCAGGATATTCGTCCTCTTCGGATTTTATTGCTGAATTTAATGCCTAAAAAAATAACCACCGAAACCCAGCTGATGCGAGTCTTGGGCAATACTCCTTTGCAGGTTGAGTCGGATTTTCTGAAAACCTCTTCTTATCAGTCAAAAAATACACCAGAAGAGCATTTAACTGCTTTTTATCAAACCTTTGACCAGATAAAGCACAAAAAATATGATGGTATGATTATTACCGGTGCACCCGTGGAGCATATGGCGTTTGAAGCAGTAGACTACTGGGATGAATTGGTGCAAATCATGGATTGGTCACTCACCAATGTTACCAGCACCTTTCATATCTGCTGGGCAGCCCAGGCAGCGCTATACCATCATTATGGTATTTCAAAATATCCCATCGCCAAAAAAATGTTTGGCATTTTCCGCCATACCATTGAAAAGCAGAACACCAAGCTACTGCGAGGATTTGACGATGTTTTTTATGCACCCCATTCAAGGCATACCGAGGTTCGCTTTGAAGATGTGCATCAATGCCGTGATGTTACGATTTTATCCTCCTCTAAAGAGGCAGGTTTATACATTATGGCCTCAAAGGGCGGCCGCCAGATATTTGTTACAGGTCACTCGGAATATGACCCTGAAACCCTGCATGAGGAGTATATAAGAGATTTGAATAAGGGCCTTCCTATCGATATGCCGGCCAATTATTATCTTGATAATGACCCAAAAAAACCGCCACTTGTCACTTGGCGCAGCAGCGCCCACTTGTTGTTTTCCAATTGGCTGAATTATTATGTATACCAGGAAACCCCATATAATATTGAAGATATTAAATAGTAGATACTACATGAAAATAATGATTATGGAGGGGAAACCGTTGAAAAAAAACTTAGCCATTTTTCTTTGCGTCTTTCTGATTACAGGCAATGTGGTTCTCGCTCAAGATACGAAGATGGAAATCCGAACACCCATGCTGAGTGATGCATTTGTGCAGTATTCTAATCAAGTATCCCTGCAAGGCAATGCCAGTAATGGTTCCATCCCAGAGCCGTATGCCCGCACTTTTTCCATGGAAATCGATGCGGCAAGCCCTCAACTTTTGGGCACCCTACCTTCTTCTTATGATTCACGCACGCAGGGGTATATCTCCCCCGTAAAAAACCAAGGACCAGACGGCGTGTGCTGGGCTTTTGCTTCTTTGGCATCACTTGAAAGCACTACGCTGAAAAAATATCCGGGCTCAAGCTTTGATTTTTCAGAAAATCACATGAAGCATTCCCTTGCCGCAGAAGCTTTAGATGGTGCAAACAGCCTTGGCTTTGCGCGAAATTATTTGGGTGGCGGAAATTTCAGTATGGCAGCCGCCTATTTATCAAGGGGCACCGGACCCGTGCTGGAACGAGAAGATCCATATACGCCAAGTGATTCTAATCGCACATTGGCACAAACCGCCGCAAAGCGCACGGCACTCATTGCAGACAGTTATTATATTCTCCCCTCTCTTTCAGCCACGGCAACAGCCGCCGAGCGCTCGGCCTTTATTACGAAGGTGAAGCAAATGATTTACGACTATGGCGCTGTAAATATCAGCATCTATAGCGATGGCAACGGTTCAAGGCTTTCCTGGTGCTATGGTGGTGCATCAATTGCCAATCACGCAGTTACGGCAGTTGGCTGGGATGATAGCTACGCCGCGGCAAACTTTTCCGCAGATGCCGCCGGTTTTGTGCAGCCATCGGGTGCCGGCGCCTTTATCATTAAGAACAGTTGGGGCACTGGCGTACAATCAGGCGGCTATTTTTATCTTTCCTACGAGGATAAATCCTTCGGTGGCAATATTGGTGTCATTGCCGAAGCCTCTACGCTGGATAAAAGCGATACGGTTTATCAGTATGATCCATTTTCCAAAACAAGCTTAGGAGGCTTTTCCGGCATCAACACAACTTATATTGCCAATCGATTTGACGTGAAAGGTTCCGGCGAAAAAATTACTGCCATTTCTTTTTATGCTGCTACCCCCGGCATTGCATACGAAGTATATGTCTCCGGCAATGCGCTGAGCCCTTCCGGTGTTATCACATTAGGAAATAAGGTAGCTACAGGCACCTCTTTATACGAAGGGTATCAGAAAATATACCTCCCCACTCCCGTTGCAGTTACGGGCAGTAGCTTTGTAGTAGCTGTGAAGGTGGTGACGGATTATAGCTATCCTATTCCATATGAAAGGAATATTACAAATTATTTAACCAATGTAGCCATGGCAAATGATGAAAGTTTTACAAGTCTAAACGGCAACACATGGTATCGTTGGAATTGGAATGATGCAACATCCAACTTTGAAAATCTAAGTGTTGGCAATATATGCATAAAGGCATTTACAACCTCAAATACAGTGAGTCCCATGGAAAAATGCCGCTTTTATTCGGATTATACGTTAGGAGCAAGCCCCATTTCCGATATTGCTAGCGGAAACATGACCACCAATATTGAATTCTCCAACTATAGCCGCAGTGTTTTTAGCCAGCTGATGTTTGGCACTGCTCTTTATCAAGGCAATCGGCTAGTTAGCTTTAAAATGAAAACTGCAAACAATGTTGCAAATGCCGCCACAGTGAAGGATTCAATGAACATCACAGTGCCGACGGGCACCGGATATTCCATCCGGCAATATGTATGGGACAGTACAAATTCCTCGCCTTTGTCTTTGCCACTTATTTTGGACTAATTTTTACACTGAAATATTTTTTGGGGCTGTAGCAAAATGGTTTTTTCAAAATCGGCTTGCTACAGCCCCATCTCAGATTATTATTCCGCTCTGGCTTTTTTACCTTGATTGTCTTGGCATTCTTTATTACCTCGACATTAATATTTCATATTATCTCCTTTCTGTCAAGACACTAGAACTGCCCCCCGTCCCTCTCCCTCTAATGTAGATACTAGCGTAATTAAGAAAATTGTTCAAGGAATAACTTTACCTTCATATAGTTTTGTTGTGGACGTCCCAATGGAAATTGGACTATAATTGGAAAACGTAAATAGGAAAACAGAAAAGGATGGTGTTAGTATTTATGATTAAGCGTAAGTTGCTACGTGTCTTCATTTTGATAATTTCTTTAGTCTGTATATTAAACGCATGTAATAAAACAAGTGTCAATCAAAGTAAAGACAATAATACTGTGACTGAACCAGCAAAAGTTGATTCTATTAGTAATACAGCTAATCCGTCGATGGCTCCAAATAATAAAGAACAGATAAGCCCTGACGTAAGTACAAGTACTAGAGATAGTACGACAAAAACAAAAATAATGAGCAGTGAGATGAAGCAACTGATAGAAGTAGACTTTGAAGTATCTTATAAAAATGTAATTATTGGCAAAAACACTAAGATTGATGATATCACAAAAAAACTAGGATTTCCTGCAGACTATGAAGCAAATAATCAAGGATATATAAGTGGTAATGCAAAGTATAGGAGATGGAACTTATGTTATCCGAATTACAGTAATCCGGAAATTCGAATAATTGTTTTATCAGAAAGAGAATATGTTGGCGAAGAGGTCAAGGATGGGGATAGTTACATTGTAGGCATTTATTTTGAAGAATACAGCACTAATAGAGGGTTAAAGATTGGTGATGAACTGACAAAAGTATTACAACTTTATGGTAAGCCTGATATCGTTGAAAAGGAACCAGATAATGCTGAAGGGCTATACTTTCTAAGATACTCTAAAGATGGTTCGAACCTAGATATTACGTTAGACAAGGACATGAAAAAGGTAAAATATATATTTATTGAATATAAGAAGGTCAGGGAAAGGTCAGGGGAAGGACCAACGAAAGCAACTTAAGCATTAGCGTGGAGATTTTGGGTGGGTTTTCAATGTGGAATGTCGTTTTGGGTCAAGGCGTGGTTTTGTTCGACCCAAAATGTCTGCATATAGCATCAATGCGACCTCCGTGCGCTGGGTCTTTAGCTAAGTCGTCCAGTTCCACCTTAGTTCTGGAGATTTTTGTACTCCCCGCACCCTCAAGCTGAACCCCCTTAAACTCCGGTTCGGGAATATTCTTGGGATAGCCTTGTCCCCAGTTCGTGTATTTTCCCCACATGAATGTCATGGCGGCAGTTTGAAAGGCTGTGCCTTTCTGTTCGTTTTCTATTTGTTGCCAAAACACATCACCTAAACGTTTGAGGTAGTCGTCTGCCGTTTCAAAGTTCTCGGAATATTCTCCGGCTTCATTCATGCGGCGAATTGCCATATCCAAATACTGCAAATATAAATATTCACCGCTTGCAGTTGCACGATCCTTCATCTCCCGCAGCCAAGCAATAATGATTTGATCCTTGTCACTCATTTGTGAGAAGCTTAAGAGACGGTTCTGTGTTGAATGTAGTGATATAAACTTTTACTTATTCATACATAGTACCGTCCCATGGCCTAATAGTCAAAAACTTATGGAGCTTTCTGTGGTATTACACCGTCTCCTGATCTACACTCAAAGAAATCGCAAGCTTGTTTGCTTAATAAATATTTACTTTTAAATCAAAGTTGAAGTTTTCTCATCTAATATACTTATCCCATTTCTTAACTTGGATTTCATCAAGGGATACTCCCAAAATGACTCCATATTTGCCTCGGGTTCCATTAACTCTTTTTAGTGCGTCATCAGGATTTTCCCATTCTGCTTCGCATTCATCACAAGCCACAAAGATAATTCCCGTAGATTTCTCTTTAACTATTTCCAACATGCCTTGATGACAAACCAAACACTGTCCGATAAAACATTCTTTATTCATAATTATGCTCCTTTACTTTGTATAATTTCCGAATGATGGAAATGCAGCAATTATATCATCAGTTCCATCTACAACAACAACTGTGACATAATTCATCTGTGCCCCAGTGTTTATTGAGCCACTTTCGTACCCTGCATTTTTACAAGGTATATTATATATCTTTCCTCCCATACCATCGTCAATAGGAACAATATTTCCCTTATTTCTCCATGCACTATTTACAACTTCTTGAGGATTTCCGTTAAATACGCCATGTGTTGCTCTTTGAGGATTTGGAACAGAGTGCTTGTTGACATGATCAATTCTTGTTTCCCCTTTTTTACCAACCACTTTATCCCAATTCAAGTCTCCAGAAACCTTCCCTGTACCCTCAAGCTGTACTCTCTTAAACTCCGGTTCGGGAATATTCTTGGGATAGCCTTGTCCCCAGTTCGTGTATTTTCCCCACATGAATGTCATGGCGGCATTTTGAAAGGCTGTACCTTTCTGTTCGTTTTCTATTTGTTGCCAAAACACATCACCTAGCCGTTTGAGGTAG
>CAZQDP010000018.1:0-32925 GCA_964592375.1 uncultured Eubacteriales bacterium
AAGGGCTTGTGGAACTAAAGTAAAAAAGTAATTTAAAAAGGTGCAGCGAAAAATGCTGCACCTTTTTTGACTGTCACCGATTTGTGTGTGTTATCTTTTCATGATAAAACAACTCTTTTTGTAAGAATTGTATCAATGCAACAGCAAAGACAATCTTTTAATGTTTTTTATGACAGCCAAAGGATATTTCACTCAGCGCATCCGAAGCTTCAAACATATATTGGTTTGTGGTAGCGATATCTCCTATAGAGATCAGTCCAACAACCTTACCGTCATCAATCACCGGAAGCCTTCGAATTTTGTCGTTTGCCATGATATCTGAAGCTGTGGTTACATCATTACTGCTCGATACAGTGTATACGTCCGTGGTCATGATATCACGAACCTTCTGCGTCTTAAAATCGTGTGAGATAGCAATGCTGCGAACAACGATATCCCTATCGGTGATGATCCCACGAAGCTTATCGCCCGACATAACAGGGATACAGCCAATATTGTGCTGCTGCATCATTTGTGCAGCACACTCCACGCTTTCATTTTCATCAATGCTCACAACAGGTCCGGTCATTACATCTTGAATTTTCATGAGCAGCCTCCGTTTTTCATAGCTGTGTGGCGATGTGTTTTTGCCACGCTCCTATTTTGTCCCGAAATTCCTTCATCATGCAAAGAAAAAAAGGGGAAAATCGTTAAATTTTTAAAAATTGAATTAGTGTTTACCCACGAGGCTAATGCCGGCAAGAAGACCTGCCGCGGAGGCAATCCAGATAGGTACCATAATCTCATATGGCGCCAAGGAGCCTTCGGTTATTCTCATGGCAATCAGCGTAGCTGGGAGAATTTGAAGAGAAGCGGTATTGAGCACCACCAGCATAATCATATGACGTGAGGCAACGGAAGGGGTTTGGTTGATTTTTTCCAATTCTTCCATTGCACAAAGGCCGGGTGGCGTGGCGGCATTTCCAAGCCCTAAAAGATTGGCGACGAGATTCATCAGTATATTGTTGCCCGCTGCACTCTTTGCGCCAAGACCGGGAAAAAGCAAGGAAAACAAAGGCTGTAGCCACTTGGCAAATCCTTTTATCAGACCGCTCGCATCTGCAATATTCATCAGTCCCTTCCATAAACACATAATCCCAAGCAGGCTGATGGCAAGGCCAATTGCATCCTTTGCGCCTGAAAATGCGGCGGCGGACACCTGCTCAGTTTTTCCAGTGAAAAAAGAAAGAATAATGGAAAATGCAATTATACAGCACCAAACCACATTGAGCATGAAATCACATCCGCTCTTTAATTTGTTTTTTTATGATATGCAGGGCATGACCTCGTTATTCCTTTTTATAAATTAGTGCATCTCATATAACAAATATAAATGAAAAGAAGATAAACAACGACTTAAGCTGCCCTTGACGATAACATGATAACGGTGTATAATATCCATGAATTGAGAGGTGAATAACATTACAAAGAAGAAGTTCAAGAGTGATTTTTATCGAGGCTTAGGCTCTGCCTTATTGGAGCTTCAAAGCTGCGAAAACCCTCAAAAATATTATGATATTGTGCATTATGGCTGCTTGCACAATACAACCTACGATATGCAGTGCGAGGGTAATCGAGGATGGTATTTACATCAGGCGGCTAATTGTGTGGGCGGTGCTTCTATACTGAAGGCCAATATTGAAAGGTATGCACAGTCATTTACAGATTATTGGCTTTTTGAGCAACTAACCAGTGTTTTATACCATTTTGCAGCGGATGGAAGCAAAGACGCTCGCATGGCACTTTATGATAAGTATGAAATTTTGATAGATATACTGTCTCATATGAATATGGCAAGGCAAAATTCAGTATGCGATAAAAGAGACATGTTTGACATGCTATGTGAGTGGATTGTTTTACTGGATGGCTGGCATGCATTTAAGAAAATTGTAAACGAAGTCAGCGAAAGGCTTATTCCTCGTGATGATTATTTCTTCTCTGAAGAGTTTTATGACATTGCAAAAAATAAATTCGGTAAAAAACGAGTGGAGTTATACTTAACAAAACAGTCAGAGAAAAGCCAATTCATCCGGCGTTACTTGCACCATGCGCAGGAAAGGGATCATCGCAAATTAGAAGTAGGCCATATTCCTACGCTTGAAGAAGTGATTGAAGGTGTAAATGGAGAGCGGTTTCAAGGCCGTGGACTTTCTATGTACTTTGCAAAAAATGCCAGTTTGGATGATTTAGAAAAGCTGTTCTTTACTGCAATGGCAGAAACGGATTTACTAAAGCGAGCAGAGCTTATATGGGGATTGAGAAGTGCAAAGTGCTCAATTCCTGAAGCATTCATTAACGAATTACTTGAAAGTGAAAATGAAGATATTCGTGATACGGCATTCTATATCATGGGAAAGACTCCTTCTCCTAAAATGCGCGAATACGCGCTCATGCTTATGGAGAGAGGAGAGGATGATATAAATGCCATATCACTACTGTCGGAAAATCTGACTAAAAGCGACGAGAATTTGTTTTGCATGCGTATAAAATCAATTCCAGTAAAATTTAATGAAGGTGCCTGACATTCGGCTTTTATGTCTGCGGAGACAGGACTAGAACATATAAAAGGCAAACCCAAAACGGATTTATTCCAGTATATTTATCAACAGACATATTGTAGCGCTTGTCGTTTGCGAATCGTAAGACTCATGCGCAAAAAGAAAGTCTTTTCAGACGATATTTTACATGAATGTTTGTATGATTCAAATGAAGAAATAAGGAAATTTGCCGCAATGTCGTTGAAAAGAAGGCGTGTTTATGATCTGTGGCTTTAGTTTTCTGTTTTACGGTTAATTAAGTTGGGTATATGATAATAGCAAATACAAGAAAATTTTACTTAAATGAGTGGAGACTATTGTATTTTTTTATAAATTCATATATAATAAAGATTGAAATTGTGCAGGATAAGCCTGTGGAGGAAGATATGAAAGAAAACGGAAGCAAATTGGCTGCCTCGGCAGCCATCAAAATGTCTCTTTCGGCCTCGCGTGAGGAAGAAAAGCAGATGGAGAGCATTTATAAAGCACAAGGCATTGCCTGTTGCGCGGCAGACTTCGGTGGGGAGTTTATTTCCTCTGTTGCCAAAATCATTGAGCGCGCCATTGTGGCAGCAAAGCGGCAAGGCATCATTGAGGAATCTCACTTGGAGGAGGGTGCAGTGGCAGGTGCCGCAAGAGAAGCAATCAGTCAAATCATGAACAAAGCAATTGGCCTGAATGTGGGTGGGAAAATTGCAATTGCTCGATTTGAAGACCATATTGCAGTTGCAGTGTTTTTCGGCATCGGACTGTTACATTTAAATGAAATGGCCATTGGGCTTGGACATAGGGTTTGCAAATAAAACCGGGTTATGGACGTTGTCGCACAAATGCATTCGTGGCGGTAAGATAGGTAGGCGATATTCGTTCTTTGGAAAGGAATGAAGGCTTTGAATTCAATTGCAATTGACGGGCCGGCAGGCGCAGGAAAAAGCACCATATCGAAGGAAGTAGCAAAGCGACTTGGCTATACCTATGTGGATACCGGGGCCATGTATCGGGCAGTCGGTCTGCATATCCTTCGCAATGGAGCAGATCCACGAGAAGAAGAGCAGGTCGCCACGCTGATGGATGGCATTACCTTAGACATTACATATGATGACAAAGGAGTTCAGCATATTATTCTGTGCGGGCAAGACGTGAGCGAACTTATCCGCTTGCCGCAGATTTCGATGGCGGCTTCGGATGTGGCTGTATTTCCGGCGGTACGTTTAAAGCTTGTGGAAATGCAAAGGGAGCTTGCAGAAAGGTATCATGTGGTTATGGACGGGCGGGATATCGGAAGCTATGTTTTGCCTGAGAGCAAGATTAAAATCTTTTTATCTGCCGATGTGAGAGACCGGGCGAAGCGAAGATACGACGAGCTTTGTTCCAAGGGCGTGCAATGCAATTTCGTTGAAATATTAGAGGATATGAAAAAAAGAGATTATAATGATATGAATAGAGAGTTTGCGCCTCTTGTGCAGAGCAAGGATGCGATTGCACTTGATACCACGGGTTTTACACTTGATAAATCCATTGAGTATATCTATGGGATCATCAGAAAGAGGTTGTTAGAGCTTGATATATAAGATTGCGCAGACTTTGGCAAAAATTTGTTATCGATTGGTATTTGGGCTTCGCATTTTTGGAGCGGAAAATCTCCCAAAAGAAGGCGGCGCACTGATTTGTGCCAATCACATCAGCAATTTTGATCCGCCGGCTATTTCCGCCGCTATTAGTCGCAAGGTTCGGTTTTTAGCGAAAAAGGAGCTGTTTAAAAATCGGCTTTTCGGAAAAATCATTTTAGCGCTGGGAGCGACTCCTTTAGATCGAGGCGGAATGGATACCTCTGCCGTGCGAAAAAGCATTGCAATTTTAAAAAACAATGAATTGCTACTGCTCTTCCCCCAAGGAACACGACGAGAAGATCTTAAAAAAGAACAGTTTAAGGATGGTGCGGCGACCTTAGCCGTGATGGCAAATGTACCCATCGTTCCGGTTTGCATTGTAGGAAAGTATCGGCCATTTGGAGGGCTTCGTGTGTATATTGGACAGCCTATCTCGGCTACCGTTATTCGGGAGGGCATCAAAGAAATCGGCGGTGGCATACTGATTTACGAAAGGATACGGGAGCTTTATGAAAAGCGGCATTGAGGTGAAGGTTGCAAAAACAGCCGGTTTTTGTTTTGGCGTGCGGCGTGCAGTGGAGCAGGCACAAAGGGCAACTGAGGAAAATAAAGGGCGTATTTACTCCTACGGCGAGCTTATACACAATCCTCAAGAGGTGGAAAGACTAAGGCGTAGCGGCATTATACCGATATATGAAATGGAAGATATTTCCGAAGGCACGGTGATCATTCGAACTCACGGCGTGAGGGAGGAAATCATTCACATTTTAAAGTCAAAAAAAGTGGAAATAATAGATTTAACCTGTCCTTATGTAAAAAAAATTCACAATATTGCAAAAAAGTATTGCCAAGATGGGTATAAAATTGTTATAATAGGGGATAAGTCACACCCTGAGGTTGTGGGTATACGCGGTTGGTGTGAGCGTTCCGTTGTCGTGGCTGCAAAAGAGGATGTAGCGCAAGCCATTTCAGAAGACGATAAAATTTGTGTTGTAGCCCAAACCACCATAGGGATTCAAATGTGGAAGCAAGTGGTGGATATGATTAAAACCGTATCACCGGAGGCTGTTGTTTTTGATACTGTCTGCTCAGCTACGCAGGAGAGGCAGGCAGAAGCAGTTGGCATTGCCTCTGTGGCGGATTTGATGCTTGTGGTAGGCGGAAAAAGCAGTGCGAACACTCGCAAGCTTTATGAACTCTGCAAAGTTGTGTGCAAACGCACATTTTATATAGAGCATGCAGGGGAAATCCCTTGTGTGGATGACAGCGATATTCAAATCGTTGGCATCACGGCCGGTGCTTCAACACCCGGCCATATCATAAAGGAGGTCATTGATACAATGGAAGAAAATAACGTAATAAGTACAGAAGAACTTAGCTTTGCAGAGGCATTTGAACAATCATTAAAATCTTTAAATACAGGAGATACGGTTACCGGTACGGTGATGGAAATTCGCATGAATGAAATTGTCGTTGACCTGGGATTTAAATCGGATGGCATCATCCCTTTGTCCGAACTTACAGACGATCCCACACTTTTGCCTTCTGATATTGTGAAGGTTGGCGATGAGATTACGGCTTATGTTGTTCGTGTAAATGATGTTGAAGGTCAGGTTACACTTTCGAAGAAAAAAGCTGAATTTGACAAGAATTACCGAGTTGTTTTAGCGGCTTATGAAACGGGTGAGGTGCTTTCGGGCAAGGTGATTGAGGTGATGAAGGCCGGTGTACAGGTGCTTGTCAGCGGCGTGAGAATTTTTGTGCCGGCATCCCAATCCTCCGATCGGTTCATGGCGGACTTAGAGGTACTCAAAGGGACGGACGTTCAACTGCGCATTATCGATGTAAATGATCGCCGCAGAAGAATTACAGGCTCCATTAAAAGTGTACTGAAGGAAGAAAACCAGAAAAAGAGAGAGATTTTTTGGGGCGATGTGGCTGAGGGCAAGCAATATACCGGTGTGGTAAAAAGCCTCACAGACTTTGGCGTTTTCGTGGATATCGGTGGAGTGGACGGGCTGGTACATATTACCGAGCTGTCCTGGAAGAACATTCGGCATCCCAGTGATGTTGTCAAAGAAGGGGATACCATCGAGGTGTTCATCAAAAGTATTGATCGAGAAAAGGGCAAAATTTCATTAGGATATAAAAAGGATGAGGACAATCCTTGGGAAGCATTTAAAGCAAAATATAAGGTTGGCGATGTTGTAACCGGCAAAGCCGTCAGAATTGTACCTTTTGGTGTGTTTGTGGATGTTGATGGCGTTGATGGTCTCATTCATATCTCTGAGCTTTCTTGGAGAAGAATTAATCATCCCGGCGAGGTTGTGAAGGAAAATCAGGTTATTGAAGCATATATTAAGGATATTGATTATGATAAAAAGAAAGTATCCTTAGGCTACAAAAAAATCGAAGACAATCCGTGGGAAGTATTTAAGAACAAGTACCATGAAGAGGATGTTGTTTCCTGCAAGATAGTCAGAATTACTACATTCGGTGCTTTTGCAGAAATCATTGAAGGTGTGGATGGACTAATTCACATCTCTCAGATTTCCAATGAAAAGATTGGCAAGGTGCAGGATAAGCTGAGTGTTGGAGATCAGGTGGATGCAAAAATCACCGAGATTAAAATGGATACCGGCAAGGTGTCCTTAAGCATTCGTGCGCTTCTAGCACAGGAAGAAGAGAGCGTAACGGCAGAGCCTGCCAATCAGAGCGGCGATGAAGCTTCTTTAGGGAATGTCAAGTCGCAAGAGAGCGCCACAAAAGGTGAGGAAGAGGTGGGCATTACAACCATGGAGGCAGCATTTGGAGATATTCAGGTTGCCCAAGAGGAGCCCGCGGAAGAAGAAAAGCCAAAGCGTGGAAGAAAAAAGAAGGAAGACACCTCTGCCCCAGAAGAAGCGGGCCAAGAATAAATATATTTTTTGCAAGACGAGCTCTTGCGTGAATCAGGCGCAGGGCAGTTTATTTCAATAAAAAACGGTGCGCTTTGTAAATTAAATCATTTCAAAAGGCTACAAGCATTGAAGGATGCATGTAGCCTTTTTTCTGATGTACTCCTTCATTATTTTTAATATTGAGGTGCCGCTTGTAGCACTAGATGAAATGACCAATGCAACGCAAGCTTATTTTTGCCCGCAATTCTTTTCAAAACATGCATCTGAGATGAAAATCACACTATTCTTGCTTTTTCTACAAAAATAAACAAAAAAACATAAAAAAATTTTTAAAAAAGTATTGCATTTATGTTAAATTTATAGTACAATTCCATTAAAGTGGTTTAAAATGGTTCAATATGGAGCGAAAAAATAGTGAAAAGGAGGTGGGGGAATGTTTGCAGGCGGGTTTACCCATACCATGGACGATAAAGGTAGATTTTTTATTCCGTCCAGGTTTAGAGATGCACTAGAAGGCATGGTTGTCATTACACACGGGCTTGATGGTTGTCTTTTTGCTTATGGCATGGAGGTGTGGGAAACGGTAGTTGCCAGCTTTGACAATATGCCTGGCAATAAAGAAGAAATTCGCAATTTTCAACGTTTCTTTGTTGGCGGTGCTGTCATCTGTGAAATAGACAAACAAGGCAGATGCCTTCTTCCCTTAGACCTTCGAAGCTATGCAGGAATTGAAAATGAGCTCCGCATTGTGGGTGTCGGCAAAAAAATGGAAATATGGTCTGTGAAAAAATGGGAAAGCCGTATGGCTCCTGAAAACATTAACCCCGAGTTTATTGCAGCAAAAATTGAATCTATTAACATATAAGAAGGCAAAAAAACATGGAATTTGAACACAAAAGCATCATGGTCAATGAGTGTATGGAGCTGATTTCTCCGCAAAAAGGTGGCGTTTTTGTGGATGGCACAATGGGCGGTGGCGGCCATAGTGCACATATCTGTCACTTGATGGGAAAAAATGGTCTACTCATTGGCATTGATCGGGATAAGGATGCCATAGCGGCAGCTTCCAATTATCTATCCTCGCAGGGTGCTAATTTTAAAGCGGTTCGAAGCAATTATGCAGACATCAAAGAGGTGCTTTTCAGCTTAAATATACAAGGTATAAATGGTGCGTTGCTGGATCTTGGTGTTTCCTCTTATCAAATAGACAATCCCCAAAGAGGATTTAGTTATATGCAGAATTCTCGCCTTGACATGAGAATGGACGATAGAGATTGCATCAGTGCTTATGAGGTTGTCAACACCTATGACGTCAAAAGGCTTGCAAAGATAATGAAGGACTACAGCGAAGAAAAATGGGCCGTAAGAATTGCTTCCTTTATTGAGGAGAAGCGAAGAGAGAAACCAATTGAGACCACATTTGAACTCATTGATGTTATCAAAGCGGCAATACCAGCCGCACAAAGACGCGAAGGCGGACATCCTGCCAAAAGAGTGTTTCAGGCACTGCGCATTGAAGTCAACGGAGAATTGGAGAAATTAGAGGTTGCCCTTGAAGATTTTTTTGACAGTCTGCATCCGGGCGGCGTGTTGGCGGTTATCACGTTTCATTCCTTGGAGGATCGAATTGTTAAAAATACATTTGCAAAGCTGTGCACCGGGTGCACTTGTCCTCGAAGCTTTCCAATCTGTGTGTGTGGTAAAACGCCAAGAGGAAAGCTGACAAACAGAAAACCCATCATACCCACCGCGCAGGAGCTTGAAGAAAACTCTCGTGCGAAAAGTGCAAAATTGCGAGGGATTACAAGGCTCTGAAGAAAAAAGTCGGTAAGGCCGAAAACAGGAGGTACATATGAGAGATAATCTTGCCAGAAAAATTGACTTTGAACCGGTGCAAGAACAAAGACCTGCTCCGCGAAGAGTGAAAAAGTCTAAGCCACGCCTTGGCATTATCGTACTTGCACTCATTTGCTTTGCCATTGGCATTGTGACGGTACAAAGATTTGCTCATATTTATTCCTTAAGCAAGCAGATAAACGATTTAAAGCAACAAGTCTATCTTGCTGAAGCACAAAACAAGCAAAAAAAAGTAGAAATTGACCAGCGTATTGACCTTGCAACATTAGAAAGCAAAGCAACCACTGAGCTGAATATGCATAAACCGGAAAAAAACCAAATTGTTTATGTTGATGTAAAAAATGCAGACAGTGTTCAAATTATAAAGCACACGGGAGGAAATAAATTCTTTTTTGCGCTTCTGATGCAAAATGTAAAAGCGGCCATGGGATATTTGCAATAAACAAAAGATAAGAGAGCAAAAATATGAAAATGCCAAGGCAAGGATAAAACCAAAAAAATGGTATAGACCCTGCCTTTTTGCATACAATGAAAATATATGGCTTTCTTCTTTTAAAAAATTTAAGGTTTGGGAAGAGCCTGGGAGGGCAAGGGATGGAACGAAAAAAACCAAGCATAAAGAAACGCATTATTGCATCTACATACATTTGCGGTGCACTGATTGCAGTGCTGATTTTAAGGATTTCATATATTCAATTTGTGGATGGTCAGCGGCTCAAAGCCTTAGCACTGGACCAGCAGACCGAGGAACAGTCCATTAGTCCAAAGCGTGGTACAATTTTTGATAGAAACGGTGCGGAGCTTGCGGTGAGTGCCAATGTAGAAACGGTGATTGCAAGTCCGGATGTCATTAAAAACAAGGGCAATGCAGATCAGGTAGCAGATACCCTTGCACCCATTCTTGAAATGGATCGCAATACCATTTATAATCTTGTTACAAAGGAAAGCAAGCATCAGTTTATAAAAAAGAAAATCGAGAGTGAAGTTGCTGCCAAGCTACGTGAGTACCTTAGCGGCAAAAAGATAGATGAAACGCCATTATCACCGGAGGAAAAAAAGGGCCATGATTTAACCGGTATTTCACTGGTTGAAGACACAAAGCGGTACTATCCCTTTGGAGATTTCGCCTCCCATATCATTGGATTTACAGGTGATGACAATGTAGGCTTAGAGGGAATAGAGGCTACATATGATAAATACCTCAAGGGTAAAACCGGCAGAATTGTAAAATCGGGAACAACCAAGGGCACTTCGCCCTTTGAATATGAAAAATACTATAATGCGGAAAACGGCCTCAATATATCGTTAACCATTGATGAGACCATTCAGCATTTTGTAGAGAAGAACTTAGATGAAGCCTTTATTGAGAACAAGGCGGCAAAGGGAGCTTGCGCCATTGTCATGGACCCGAAAACCGGAGAGGTGCTAGCCATGGTCAATAAACCCAGTTTTGACCTCAACGATCCCTATACCTTGCCTCCCGAGATCATGAGCACACTTGGAGGTCTCAATGAAAAAGAAAAAAAGGAAGCAGCCAGAGTTGAGCGGCAGAAGCTATGGAGAAACAAATCTGTATCCGATACCTATGAACCCGGCTCAACCTTTAAGGTATCCACCTGTGCCATGGCACTGGAGGAAAAGGCAACCAGTCTGAATGATACCTATTTTTGTCCGGGTTATCATATTGTGGGCGGCAGAAGAATTAGCTGCTGGAAGCCGCAAGGTCATGGAAGTCAAACCTTTTTAAAAGGAATGGTAACCTCCTGCAATCCAACACTGATGCAGGTTGGGGCGAAAATTGGGAAAGATTCCTTTTATCAATATTTTAAAAGCTTCGGTTATCGTGAAACACTGGGTTTTGATCTGCCGGGTGAGGCAGTGGGCCCTTTTCACACCTATAACAATTTTAACGATACCGAGCTTGCCACGGCTTCCTTTGGGCAAGGTTTTCAAATCACTCCACTTCAGCTGGTTACTGCAATGAGCGCATTCATCAACGGCGGCACACTATATCGCCCACATGTGGTAAAAGAAATTACAGATGAAAATCAGTCAATCGTGGAAAAATATGACCCCGAAATTATTCGGCAAATTATTTCAAAAGAAACTTCAGATCAGCTTCGCTATGTCATGGAAACCACGGTGATGGAATCTAAAAGCACATCGGCAGTCAAGGGATACCGCGTGGGTGGGAAAAGCGGTACCAGTGAAAAGTTGCCACGTGGAAGCGGCAAATTCATTGCTTCCTTCATTGCATTTGCGCCGGTAGAGGATCCTAAATTTGTCATTACGGTCATTATTGATGAACCATCGGGTGCAAGCTATTACGGCGGCGTCATCTCAGCACCGGTGGTGGGCAAAATCGCATCCGATATTTTGCACTATTATGGAATTTCGCCCAGCACGGTAGTGGAAGAGGAAAACAAAAAAGTGGCAGTGCCCAGCGTGGTAGGGAAAACGCCGGATGAGGCAAAAGGAATTTTAGAGGATTGCAAACTTACGCTGAGAATTATCGGCACGGGTAGCACAATTGAGAGTCAGTCCCCTGAAGAGGGAGTGGAGGTTGCTGAGTATTCAACAGTATCACTTTACACGAAGTAATGGCTCATTATAGCAAACCGAAAGGAATGTATCAAAAACATGCGGCTTGATGAAATTCTAAGACATGCAGAATATATAAAGTCTCACGGAGATGTATCCGTAGAGATAAAGGATATTGTCTTTGATTCAAGGCAGGCAGACTTCGGCAGTCTGTTTGTGTGTATCAAAGGCTATAAAACCGATGGGCATCAGTATATTGCGGCGGCAAAAGAAAAAGGTGCGTTGGCAGTTGTTGTAACAGAGGAAATAGATACACTTGGGCTTCCTACCATCTTCGTTGCGGATGCAAGAAGATTTATGGCCGATGCGGCTTGCGCTCTCTATGATCATCCCTCGCGCAGGTTAAAGGTTATCGGAATTACAGGCACCAACGGGAAAACAACCGTTGCATACCTTGCAAAGTCAATTTTAGAGCTTGCCGATAAAAAGACCGGGCTCATTGGCACCAATGAAATTCTCTATGGAGATGTGCGTATCAGCGCAGAGAGAACAACGCCTGAGTCTGCACAAATTCAATATGTTTTAAATGAAATGTGCAAAAGTGGCATAGAATATTGTGTGATGGAGGTCTCCTCTCATTCGCTGGAGCTGCATAGGGTTCGCGGTATGCAATTTGAGGTGGGTGTGTTCACCAATTTAACCCATGATCATTTGGATTTTCATGGAAACATGGAAAACTATTTAAAAGCAAAAGCGCAGCTATTTGGCATGTGCAAAAAAGCCGTGATTAATTTAGACGATGCCTACGGCAAGGAAATGCTCAGCCGCTGCCCCAATATTCCCATTTACACTTTTGGAATAGATAACTTGGCAAATATTCAGGCAACAGAATGCAAACTCTCTGACAAGGGCGTAATTTATAAAGCCAATACGCCGGAGGGGCCATTGGATATCAAGGTGAGCATACCGGGTCGATTTTCCATATACAATTCTCTTGCCGCCATCGGAGCATGTATGCAGCTTGGCCTTGCGGGTGATGATATTGTTAAAGGTCTTCGCATTTCAAAAGGAGCAAAAGGCAGAGCGGAAATGATCAATACTCCGGCGCCCTATAAAGTGATGATTGATTATGCCCACACGCCGGACGGATTATTTAATATTTTATCCACCGTTCGAGAATTTGCTTCCGGTAAAATCATTACCGTATTTGGCAGTGCAGGAGACAGAGATAAAGAAAAAAGGCAACCCATGGGAAAAATAGCAGGCAGACTTTCGGATTTATGTGTCATCACCGCAGATAATCCTGCATCTGAAAAGGCTGTGGATATTATTGCGCAAATAGAGGAAGGTTTGGCCCAGTCCGGCTGCAGCTACATTTGTATTGAAGATAGAGAAGAAGCAATACGCTACGCACTTGGCAAAGCAATGCCGGGAGACGTGGTGCTTTTGGCGGGAAAAGGTCATGAGACCTATCAGATAGTCGGGGATGAAAAGCGACCCTTCTCCGAAAAAGAAATTGTCAAAAAATATTTTGAAAATGAGGGTTAGATGCCATGACAGTAAAAATCGTACTTGGTTTTTTGCTATCCCTTGCGACTACACTTTTGATAGGCCCAGTACTCATACCCTTTTTGCGAAAACTAAAGTTTGGCCAGTATATTAGAGAGGAAGGCCCCTCCTGGCATCGGAGTAAAAGCGGTACACCGACCATGGGAGGGATTATATTTGTTTTTGGCATTGTCGTCGGCACCATTTGTTTTTGTATGCAGGATTTAAGAACCATGATGGTGCTGTATTTGGCATTGGCATTTGGTCTTATTGGTTTTATTGACGATTATATTAAGGTGGTTCTCAAAAGAAATATGGGGCTTACCGAAAAGCAGAAACTGATGATGCAGTTTCTTGCAGCTGGTTTGTTTATCCTTGTGATGCAAGGATTTGGCCTCATATCAACAAGCATATCCATTCCATTTGCAGGTGCAAAATGGGCGCTTTCCGGGTGGTTTTTCCCTTTTGCAATTCTTTTTATTATCGGTGAAGTCAATGCGGTAAATTTTGCAGATGGTCTTGATGGTCTTTGTTCAGGGATTTCTCTTATTGTGGCTATCTTTTTTGCCCTTGCGGGCGTGATGCTTGGCATGGGATATTTGGCCGTATTTGCAGCGACCGTGGCAGGCGGTATGGCAGGATTTTTGTTTTTTAATAAATATCCGGCAAAAGTTTTTATGGGAGATACAGGCTCCATGTTCATTGGAGGAGCCTTCAGTGCACTAGCTGTAGCGGGCGATGCCATCATTCTATTTCTCATTGCAGGCGGCATCTATATTATTGAAATGCTATCGGTCGTGCTACAGGTTATTTCCTTTAAAACAACAGGAAAGAGAATATTTAAAATGAGCCCCATTCATCATCATTTTGAAATGTGTGGATATAGCGAGGTGAAAATAGTAACTATTTTTAGCGTAGTTACTGCTCTATTATGTCTTATCGCATGGTTAGGAATTCTGATATGAATAAAACAATCAATAATAGCAATGCACGAAGTGGTCAAAAAGAGATAAAAAGGCAGAGCCGTATTCATAAAATGGATACGGAGCTTCTGGTTGTGGTGACGATTATGCTGTTATACGGTCTTGTTATGGTAGCAAGCGCAAGCTCTGCGACGGCCTTCTATCGTCAGCAGGGAAACAGCATGTTCTTTTTTAATAAGCAGCTGATGGTTGCCGTTGGTGGGTTTGCATTGATGATGCTGCTCTCTATGATTGATTATCACGTTCTGGCAAATCCTGCAATTATTCTGCCGGGTATGCTCATTAGCTGGGCACTTACTTGGGTGGCGGCGTTTTCAGGTCCGCTGATTAATGGTGCAAGGCGCTGGATTATTGTCGGTCCACTCACCTTGCAGCCTTCAGAACTGCTCAAAATCGGTTCCGTTATTCTGATTGCGCTTATTTGCACCAATCAGTCGGTGCAGGCTAAAAATAAATTTACATCGGGTACCTTATTTTTCTTTGCCATCATTGGAGTGATTTGTCTGCCCCTGCTCAAGCAGCCTCATAAAAGTGCGCTTATGCTCATTGCACTGGTATGCATTACCATTGTCATTGTATCGGGTGCAAAGCTGCGTCATTATATTGCACTGCTGCCCTTTGGGGTTGCAGGCGCTTGCTTTTTAATTTTTAAAGATGGATACAGCCTTGCGAGGCTGGAAAGCTATTTAGATCCCTTCAAGGACCCAAGGGGCTCGGGCTGGCAAGCAGTGCAATCTTTATATGCCATCGGCTCCGGCGGGTTGTTTGGTATGGGTCTTGGCAGAAGTGTACAGAAATTCTTATATATTCCCGAACCGCAGAACGACTTTATTTTTGCCATTATCTGCGAAGAGCTAGGTTTTATCGGAGCGCTGTTTGTTTTGGTGCTCTTTGCGATTGTGTTTATCCGGTGCATCAAAATTTCATTAGAGGCACCGGATGCACTAGGCAGTTTAATTGCAGTTGGCATGACTTCTTTGATTATGTATCAAGCAGTCATTAATATCGCGGTGGTAACAGGTTTGGTGCCCGTTACCGGAATGCCACTGCCTTTCTTTAGTGCAGGGGGAACCTCATTGATGTTTACTTTGGCGGCCATGGGAGTGTTGCTTAATATTTCCAGGCAGTCCAAAGTGCAGGTGCCTGCCACGCACCTCAGCCCTGACACTAGGAAAGCCCAAATGAAAGGGGTACGGACTTGAGAGCATTGATTGCTGCCGGCGGAACAGCCGGCCACATTAATCCGGCCTTGGCGATTGCACGAGAAATTCTAGCAAGGGAGCCACTCAGCGAAATTTTATTTGTGGGAACACAAAGAGGCATGGAAAAAGAACTGATTCCAAGAGAAGGCTTTAAAATTGAATTTATTGAGGCAAAGGGCTTTATCAGAAAGCCGACACCTCAAAATATACAGGTGGCGTACCTGGCGGTAAAGGCCTATTTTACAGCCGCCGGCATCATTTCAAAATTCCGTCCCGATGTGGTCATCGGTTGTGGAGGCTATGTGAGCGGTCCCGTACTGCTTTGTGCTGCGCTCATGGGAAAACCCACGCTTATTCACGAGCAGAATGTATTCCCGGGGCTGACGACCAAAATGCTGAGCAAATGTGTGCGAAAAGTAGCTGTAAGCTTTGTGGATACAAAAAAAATAATCAAACAAAAAAATGTGTATATCACCGGCAATCCGGTGCGAAAAGGTCTGCTTGCAAAAAGCAGAAGAGAAGCAAAACGTGCACTTGGCATTGAAGAAACGAAAAGACTGCTGGTCATAGCGGGAGGCAGCTTAGGGTCGGATGTCATCAATCGGGCTACGCTACAGATGCTAACAGACTGGCAGGAGGATATTCATGTGCTGTGGTCCTGCGGCAAAGGAAGATATGAAAATGTGAAAAAAGAGGCGGAGCGCCTCGGCGTTACAAACCATAAAAATATAACCATAACCGATTACATCTATCAAATGGAGGAGGCCATGGCAGGAGCGGATTTAATGATCAGTCGCGCAGGAGCCATCACCCTTAGTGAGCTTTGTGCTATTGGCAGAGCCTCGGTACTCATTCCTTCGCCGAATGTTACCGATAATCATCAGGAGTATAATGCAAGAGCACTGGAGGAACAAGGTGCGGCCATGATGCTTACGGAAAAGAAACTTCTAGCACTAGGCCTTGGAAAAACCGTAAAAACGCTTATGAGCGACACCAAGAAACTGAGCAATATGGAAAAATGCGCTAAATCTATGGGCATAGGGGATGCGGCAGAAAAAATATACGACTTGCTTTGTGAGCTGCTGGAAAAGTGCCCAAAGGATAAGGATATAATATAACTAAAAGTAACACCTGATTGGCCCTCGGCATAAAATATAAAAGTGAAAGGGCTATGCCAGGAGGTGCTTTTATATTATGAGCAAATATATCATCGGTGGCGGCAATCGGCTCGGAGGCAGTACTATTATTCAAGGTGCTAAAAATTCCGTATTGCCGATACTTGCCGCAACGGTTATGTGCTGTGGCGAATGCGTGATACATAACTGTCCAAAAATCTCGGATGTTGATACGACGATCGAAATACTCACCTGTTTGGGATGCAAGGTCAAAAGAGAGGAAAATACACTCATCGTTGACTCCACAGGAATGAACAACCATTACATACCGCCGGACCTTATGAATAAGCTGCGTTCCTCTGTGGTTTTCTTAGGTGGCATTTTATCCAGAATGAAAGTTGCAAAATGCAGCTATCCAGGAGGATGTGAGCTGGGATCACGGCCGGTTAATCTTCATCTCAAAGCATTCAAACAAATGGGCATTGACGTAAAGGAAGAGGATGGCCATATTTACTGCAATTCGGAAAATATGCGCCCGGGTACCATCCATTTGGAATTTCCGTCCGTAGGTGCTACGGAAAATATCATGTTAGCTGCTTGCAAGGGAAAGGGCACCACGACCATTATTAATGCAGCCAGAGAACCTGAAATTGTAGATTTACAGGATTTTCTCAATAAAATGGGGGCGAAAATCAAAGGGGCAGGCAGCAGTACGGTTGTTATCAAGGGAGTTTCGAAGCTGTATCCTGCGCAAAAGCGGGTGATGCCGGATCGAATCGTGGCTGCGACCATGATGTGTATGGCAACTGCGGTTGGCGGCAGGCTCAAACTGGAGGATGTAGTTCCATCCCATGTAGAGAGCGTAACCTCGGTACTTAGGGAAACAGGAGCAGATATTCAAATTGGTGAAAACAGTATCTACATTATGAGAAATAAGAAGATAAAAAGCATAGATGGCCTGAGGACCATGCCGTATCCGGGATATCCAACAGATGCACAGCCACAATTAACTGCGGTGCTTGCCTTGGCAGACGGCACCAGTTGGGTGGAAGAAACCATTTTTGAAAACAGGTTTAAGTCCGCTTCAGAGCTATGTAAAATGGGGGCGGATATCACCGTAAAGGATCGGTTGCAGATTATCAAAGGAGTCAAAGCCCTTTGCGGCACATCGGTGTATGCATCGGATTTGCGAGCGGGTGCGGCAATAGCCATTGCTGCGCTATCGGCAGAGGGCATAAGCGAGATACACAACATACATTATATTGACCGTGGATATGAAGACTTCGAAACGCTAATAAAAAGCATTGGCGGAGATATCAAACTGGTCGATACATGATAAATTCTATCTAACTTTGTATAAACAAGGATGATGTAGAGATGAATTCGCAAAGGAGCGTTGGCCCGGGTGGCAGAACACAACGAGCTACCCGGGTACGAGAAAAAAGGCCATCAGGACTTAAAAAACTATTTGGTACCATCACCATGCTTGTACTGCTTGTGCTGGCTGTTTTATACCTGCCTATTTTCAAGGTAGGAGGCTTTGAAGTTGTGGGAAACAATAAGGTGGAAGCAAGTGCAATCATTAGTGCATCAGGCATAGAACTGGGACAAAATCTATTTGAAGTCAATTTTGGAAAAGCAAAAAAAAATATAAAGAAAATCGCTTATATTGCAGAAGCTGATATGAAAATTACATGGCAGGGCAATATTCGAATATTGGTCAAAGAAAACATTCTTTTTTCAGCAGTGCAGTATGCCGGTGGCTATATCGGCATCAGTCAAGATGGAAAAGTGCTTGAGGTTACGGCGGACAAGCCGGAGCAGGTCCCTGTGATTGAAGGCGTGAGTGTCAATAATTTTACGGAAGGGGAAGTAATAGGGATTGACGAGAGTGAAAAATTTGATATAATGATAGTATGCCAAAGAGCCATTGTGCAGACCGACTTAGGAAAAGTGGTGAGCGCAATCTATTTGGAAGATATATATAATATTAAATTCAAAATCGGTGGAAAGCTCACTGTTCTATGTGGAAACAAGGACAATTTTAGCTATAAGCTATCTATGCTCAGTCAGGTAATGGACAAAATTGAAAATGGTGTCAAGGGTAGCATTGATTTATCTGTTCCGGGCAAAGCAATTTATAATTTAGAATGAAGGGGACTTTGGAATGAACAAGCATGAGCTTGGAAAACAAATTGCCATTACAATGATCTGTATCATCTTGGGGTTTGCAATATCTCTTCAGATCAAAAGCGTGACCATTAACTATGCCATCAATCGAAATAGTGACAAGGTGCGTACGGAAGAGCTGCAGCTTTCACTCAACAATGAAAAGGAAAAAAATGAACAGCTCTATTCGCAAATTTTGCAGCTCAAGGGTGAATTAGATACATATAGAGGGGCAGCCGAAGCCAGCGACAGTGTGTCTGAGGCCATGAAGGATCAGTTATACAATGCAGAGCTTTTGGCCGGAATGGTAACGATTAAGGGGCCGGGGGTGCTAGTTACCATGAAGGATGCCAATAAAGGAATCGGTGATTCGCCGGCGGGAGCCGCCACCAATGACGTTATTCACGACAGTGATATTCGAAGCGTGATCAATGAGCTTTTGGCCTCGGGCGCAGAGGCGGTGGCGCTTAATGATGAACGCATCGTATCCACCAGTGCCATCCGATGCGTAGGGCCAACGGTTATTGTCAACAATACTCGCTATTCTACCCCATTTGTGATTTCAGCCATAGGCGAGCCAAAAACCTTGGAGGCCGGCATGAATATCAAAGGCGGTGTTGCTGATCTTCTGCGTGCATATGGCATCACAGTGGATATTAAAACGGCAGACCCCATAACCATTCCTGCATACAAGGGTGCAATATCGTTTAAATATGTATTACCTGCAGAAAAAAGAGGGGAATAGAAAGCTTACCCAGTTTGCTTTTTGCATTAGAAAGGAAGGACAGTTCATGTTACCTATCTTTGGTCTTATCGTTGGACTGCTAATCGGATATTCGGTCAAATTTAATATTAACCCGGAGTACTCCCGTTATGTAGCCATTGCCATTTTGGCATCTCTTGATACGGTGTTTGGCGGCATTACCGCTTCCATACAAAAGAACTTTAATATGACGGTTTTCATCACCGGCTTTTTTGCCAATGCACTGCTGGCCGCAGGACTAACATATGTAGGGCAAAAGCTGGATGTGGATTTGGGACTGGCGGCCATTGTGGTCTTCGGAACCAGAATGTTTAACAATTTTGCGGTGATTAGAAGGTTTGTGATAGAAAAATATGCAAAAAAGTATGCGAAGAATTAAAAAACTCTTGTAATTTTCTAAAAAGTGTTATATAATTATAATATTGAACAAAGGAGGGTGTTCTTCATGTTGGAGTTTGATACCGGTACAACCAATGTCGCCGTCATTAAAGTCATAGGTGTGGGCGGCGGTGGGAACAACGCCATTAATCGAATGGTGGATTGCAACCTAACTGAAATTGAATTTATTGCTGTAAATACGGATAAACAGGTTCTTTTAAATTCATCCGCACATTATAAAATCCAAATCGGTGAAAAAATTACCAAAGGTTTGGGTGCAGGGGCTAACCCTGAAATCGGCGAAAAAGCTGCGGAAGAAAGCAGAGAAGAAATCGCGCAGGTACTGCGTGGGGCTGATATGGTATTTGTCACTGCCGGTATGGGAGGCGGTACAGGTACAGGAGCGGCACCCATCGTTGCGCAAACTGCAAAGGATTTAGGCATACTGACCATCGGGATTGTGACCAAGCCATTTTCCGTGGAGGGCAAGCGCAGGCAGGCCCAAGCAGAGGCAGGCATTGCACTTTTGAAGCAATGTGTGGACACACTGGTGATTATCCCCAATGACAGACTGCTCATGGTAGCAGATAAGAAGACCACTGTCATGGAAGCCTTCCGCATGGCGGATGATGTATTGCGTCAAGGTATTCAGGGCATTTCGGATGTGATAAAGCAAGAAGGCAATATTAATTTGGACTTCGCGGATGTCAAAACGGTCATGAAAGACCGTGGCCTCGCACATATGGGTATCGGTCGTGCGAAGGGCGAAAATAAGGCAGAGGAAGCGGTGAAGATGGCAATTAACAGTCCGCTGCTCGAAACGACGATTGATGGTGCCAAGGGCGTATTGTTACATATTACCGGCGGTGCAGATTTGAGTCTGTTTGAAGCAAGTCAAGCGGCTGAAATTGTACAGCAGGCAGTGGATAAGGATGCAGTGTTTATTTATGGCGTAGCCATTGATGATAATTTAAAGGATGAAATGATTGTAACCGTCATTGCAACCGGTTTTGAAAAAAGAGAAGTCAAGCAGAGCAGTTTTGTACAACCAAAATCAGTGGTACAAGCAGTGGAAGAAGCAGAAAAACCGGACTATAAAGAATTTATTGATCGATATATTACGGGTGGGAAAGGCAGTGCCACCTCGCAGGGTAGCAAGTATGGCAATGTCCACGGTGCGCATTCTGCGCAAAGTCCAAGTAGCGGCAATGCATCGCCCGAAGAATCGGATGAAAGCGGCATTGAAATTCCACCATGGCTCTCCTCTGGAAGAGGAAACTAACGGATTTTTTCGTATAAGAGAGGGCGAACCTTTGTGTTCGCCCGTTTTGCGTTTTATCACCAAAAACAATATAAGGTAAAAAGGATGGAGATACATGCAGGTACTGGAATGCAATTGCGGAATAGAACATAAGGTTCCCATCGAAGTCATTGAAATCGGCAATGGGGTAATCAATAAGCTACCCCGCCTTTTGGATAAATATCATCACATTTATTTGGTGGCGGATAGAAATACCTATAAGGTTGCGGCAGAACGAGTAATGCAGATGCTGGAGGATGCACAAAAGCAGGTGCATGTATGTATCCTGCCGCCGCCGGCCTTGCCGGATGCAGCATCCATCGGCAATGTTATTCTAGAGGTAAATCGTGAGGCAGAGCTTATTTTGGCGGTTGGATCCGGCTCTATTAATGATGTTTGCAGAGTAGCGGCCTTTCGGCTTGGACTGCCCTATGTTGTTGTTGGGACTGCTCCTTCCATGGATGGCTATGCGTCCAATATATCCCCCCTCATTTACAACAATACAAAAACCACCTTTAAAGCAACAACGCCACGGATGATTATTGCAGATACCGATATCATGGCAGCCGCTCCCTATGATATGTTACTGGCCGGCATAGGGGATATGGCAGGAAAATATGTTGCCATGCTGGACTGGGAATTTGCACATCTGTATACAAATGAATACTATTGCAAAAAAATTGCAGATATGGTAATTGGTGCCGCGGATAAGTGTATGGCCACGGCAGGGAGCCTAAAGAGCAGGGATACGCAGACGGTAAAAAACATGGTGGAGGGATTGATTATTTCCGGCCTTGGCATGGCATACACCGGTGTATCCAGACCGGCCTCCGGTTCGGAGCATATGATTGCTCACACATGGGAAATCATGGATATCAGGCAAGGCAAAGTTCCTCAACTACATGGACTAGAGGTAGCGCAAGGAAGCGAAGCCGCAGTGATGATGTATATCAAGCTGTATCGTGAAACAGACGACAAACGATTAAAAAAGCTCATTGAAAAGTATATTGATCAGCTTCAGGCAATTGCCAAGGTTTTTAAGGTTGCAGGCATGAAGCGAGTGGTCACGGATAAGGAAAAAATACGAGAAGGACTGATGAATGCCAGATATTTTCGTAATCGATTTACCATTTTGGCGTATTTAGACGAAAAGGGACTAATGGAAAAGTACGTGGATGCATGCACCTTGCAGTTTGAGATTGAATTATAATTTTTGAACGATTTGCATAAAGATGCGAAGGTTATCAAGTTCCGCTTTTTCATCGGTTTTACCACCACGGCCTAACCTGTCGCATAGTCCCAGTAGTGCGATTTCTTTGATATCTACGTTTTCCATCATGCAACAAGCATCGGCAAACGGCATATTCTTCGTAACGTATAGAAGCTGCATGTGCCACCGCACCATGTGAGAAACCTTCCCCGAAAAATCCGGCGGCGCACTGAGTGCCTCTAAAAAATCGGCAGCCATGGGCGCGCCGATTTTTTCATGGTCATAAGAGGTGATTTTCCCCTTTTTTAGTCTTGTGGTTTTGGCTTTACCCACATCGTGTAAAAGCGCGGCCCACATCAATACCTGTGCATCAGCGCTTTGGTGCCTTCTTTTTGCTGCTTGGTCTACCACCAGCATGGTATGGTTCCATACGCTACCCTCCGGATGATGGAGGGGCGACTGACAAGTACCCTCTAAGCGGCTAAGCATGGCAAAAGGATACTCGCTGGCAAAAGCGGAGGGTTGGAATTTCCTGCAAAAATAAAGGGAAGGCACTTCATCTTCTAAAAGATGAGAATTCATCTCCATAAATAGTTCGTGTTTTTCACTCATCGCATTCTCCAGTAGTTCTTACATCCATTACTATCCTTAGCTTTTCAAAAACACTTGGCTTTTATGCGGCGGCAGCTTAAAACCACTTTCTTCGCTTAAAGTAACCAATCATCATGCCGGAAATGCCTGCCATGAGTAAAAGCGAGAAGCCATAACCCCATGGCCAGCGAAGCTCCGGCATGAAATCGAAATTCATGCCGTAAACACCTGCAATAAAGGTGAGCGGAATAAATATAGTGGAAATAATGGTGAGCACCTTCATAATTTCATTCATTTTATTGCTGACCATGGACAGATACAAATCCATCAGGCCGGACAATAGCTCCCGATACGTTTCTGTGGTGTCAATAATTTGAATAATATGCGAATATGCATCTCGAATATATGGCTGTGTTGCATCTGCTATCAGTGTACCTGCATCCCGTTCCATGCGAGCGACAACCTCCCGAAGAGGCCAGACTGATTTATGAATATAGATCAAATCTCGTTTCATGCGCCGCATATTGTTCAAATCATCCATGGAAGGACTACTTAGCAATTCATTCTCTGCCTCATCAATATGCTCCCCCAAAATGTCCAGTACGTCAAAATAGCCATCTATGATGGTGTCTAGCATGCTGTAAACCAAATAATCAGCGCCATTTTTGCGAATGCGGCTACCGCTTATTTTAATTTTATCAATGATATGGTCAAATACATCCCCCTTTGTCTCTTCAAAAGACAGGACATAGTCATTTCCAAAAATGAGGTTTAGCTGTTGATATATGGGGCCGGAATTCTGCATATCAATGATGGTGGCGACAATATAGACATAGTTTTCATAAATCTCGATTTTTGGTCGATGGGTGGGAGAGAGCAAATCATCCACAACCAGAGCGTGAATGCCGAAGTCTTCACAGATTCTCTCTATTGCCGCAGTGTCGCCAAGGCCTTCCACCTTGACCCATCGCACCATACCTTTATCTGCGATGGGATCATTTAGATGATGAAGCTCCTTGCCGCTATCCGTTTCCAAAAAAAAGTCTGCATCTCGATATGAAATAACCTGCGCAGCCGTTTGTCCTCTTACCCCTTTTTGGACTTTGGTTATAGGATGATGTGCTTTTTGGAAAGCACTTTTTTTATGAGCAATACGCATTTTGCACCTCTTTTCCGGCTACAAAGCCAACCTGTCATCTTCATGTTACCCTATTATAGCATACATTACCAACCTTTTCAATGCCCTATGCACCATCACATTTATTTTATCATATAATGATAATAAGGAATATTTTTCATAAAAGGAGTGAAAAAATTGATTATTCATGTGGTAAAACAAGGGGAGAGTATTTATTCCATTGCAAGCAAATACAAAGTTTCTCCCGAAAAACTAATAGCGGATAATGAACTGCCAAATCCAAACAATCTGGTCATAGGGCAAACCATTGTTATTCTTCAAAGTATGCGCACACACTCGGTACAAAGAGGGGAATCTCTCTTTATCATTGCCAAGAAGTACGGTATTAGCGTGCAGGATATTTTAGATGCTAATCCAAATCTTAGCGGGGGCAGTAATTTGTACCCGGGTGAAGCAATTGCAATACCAAGCAAAAGCGAGAGGCTCGGCACCATTGAGGTGAATGGCTACGCACTGCCAGGTACCAATTTAGAGGTCATTTCTAAGACCTTGCCAAGTCTTACATATTTAAGCATCTTTAGTTATGAGGTCAGGGCGAACGGTAGCCTGAGCACCATCAACGATACGCCTTACATACAAGCCGCCAGAGCCGGTGGCGTTGCCCCAATTATGGTGATTACCAATACAGAAGAAGGCGCAGGCTTTAGCAGTGAAATCGCTCATCGTGTGCTGACTGATCAAACTGTGCAAGATAGGCTTATCGGTGAGATTGTTGAAAAGCTTCGTAGCAAAAATTATTCTGGACTGAATATTGACTTTGAGTACATCTATCCCTATGATAGACAGAGCTATAATCAGTTTCTTCGAAAAATCACGCAGTTGCTTAGAAGAGGAGGGTATGTTGTATTTACCGCAGTGGCGCCGAAGAATTCAGCAGACCAGCAAGGCCTACTATATGAAGCACATGATTATCCGGTGCATGGTGCTACGGTTGATAAGGTCATCATTATGACCTATGAATGGGGATATTCCGGAGGTCCGCCGCTGCCTGTTGCACCCATTAACCTCGTGCGAAGAGTGCTGGACTATGCCGTGCAAGTCGTTCCTCGTAAAAAAATTCTAATGGGATGCCCCAATTACGGATACAATTGGCAATTGCCCTACAGACCGGGAACCACTGCACCCACCATATCCAATACGGCAGCAGTGGAGTTAGCTTCCAGGGTAGGTGCAAATATTCAGTTTGATGAAGAGGCAAAATCACCCTTCTTTACCTATTATGATGCGCAAGGAATAGAGCATATCGTGTGGTTCCAAGATGCACGCACTGCTCGTGCACAAATGCTGCTTGTGAATGAATATGGGCTCGCAGGCGTCAGCTACTGGACTATCGGCACCTACTTCGCACAAAACTTCTTGGTGCTCAATAATTATTATAAGGTGAGAAAAGTGCTGTAGGCGAAGTAAACTGCATTATGTTAACTTGTATACATATAAGGCGTCTTTCCCCTTTCTTATCGAAAATAGGAGCAAGGGGAGAGGTGCCGCATGGTTCATGAATGATGAAGCGAGCCTTTCATGCACCGCCGCAAGGCAAGTTTTTATACTGCCAGCGAGTAAAAAAGCAGGACAAGCCACTAGCAGAAAGGTGACGAGGGGAAAGACCCTAAGAGAATTTGTCAAGGTTTTTACGGCCGGATCAGTTTTGCCTGTAACCAAATAACATTTGATTTTTTTGCTTAGTTGCAGTATAATGGCATTGCAATGCATGGATAAAGGATGCAGAGTAGGTTGATACGCAAAAGAACTATACGTTTTTTAAGGTGATGAACATGAAAGAAAAAAAGCATGTGTCTGTAGATGACGTGACACAGGAATTACATTTAAGGAAACTGAATTTGGAAGGCTTTCTTGTCACTACGGCGATAATGTCGGGCATGACACTGTTATCCTTCCTATTTAGACATATCCAGTTTCATGAATCGAATATAATCATGGCATATATTTTGGGAGTGTTAATTGTAGCCACACTGACCACCGGATATTTTTATGGCATATTGGCCTCGATAATAGGAGTTTTAACATTTAATTTTTTCTTCACCGAGCCGTACTATACATTCATAGCTTATCGTCCCGATTATCCGGTCACCTTTGTCATTATGCTGATTGTTGCAGTCATTACAAGCACATTGACTGCAAAGGCGAAATATGAAGCGAGGATGTCGTCTATTCGTGAGAGAAGAACGCAAATGCTATATCAAATCAACAAGGGTCTTTTAAGGGTGCGGAGCATAGAACAAATTGCTGAAATTGGAGGAAAAGATATTGCAATGCTATTTGGCCGTTCGGTCATTATTGCAACAATTCACTCGGGCGATGAGATTACAGCGCCTCAAATATATCCGTATCATTGCGATAAAAGAGCGGAAATTTTTAAGTCTGAAAATGAAATGAAGGCAGTCATGCAGACTTTTTTATCCGGCATGCCTTCAGGGGTCGGTACTGATTATTTTAAAGATAGTCCTGCATACTATATTCCAATCAGAGGTCAAAGTGGTTCGCTCGGCGTTATCGGAATATCTTGCTTTGATAGAAAGCCTTTGTTAAATGAACACACTACTCTTTTAAATGCAGTGGCAATGCAAATAGCACTTGGCATAGAACGGGAACGATTAAATCAAAAACAGCACAAGTCAAAGATAGAAATGGAGAGGGAGAGACTCAGAGGAAATCTTTTGCGTGCAATATCCCACGATTTAAGAACGCCGCTGACCGGAATTCTTGGTGCAACCACTACGATACTAGATAATGAAGATGCGCTGAGCCAAAAGGTAAAAAGAGAGCTATTACAAGGAGTATATGAAGACGCAAGCTGGCTGATCCATTCAGTGGAAAACATACTCAGCTTAACGCGAATTGACGAAGGTCGACTTGAAATGATAAAAAACATGGAAGCCATTGAGGAGGTTGTTGGCGAAGCAGTCTCTAGAATCAATAAGTATACAAAAGAGCATACCATCCATATCAGCATACCGGATGAACTGATTATGCTCCCGATGGACGGAACGCTGATAGAACAGGTTATTGTAAATCTGCTTGAAAATGCAATCAAATACACACCGCAAGGATCAGAGATAAATATCAAATCATATGTTGATGACAAAAACGCTATTTTTGAAGTGAGTGACAATGGCAAGGGAATACCAGAAGAGAGTATGCCGCATATATTTGACCGATTTTACACGGTCGATACGAAAAGCACAAGCGGTAGACGAGGCACGGGACTGGGGCTTGCTATCTGCAAATCGATTATCATCATGCACGGCGGCGATATTTCTGTATTCAACAATTCAACCGGTGGGGCGACTTTTAAATTTTCACTGCCAATGGAGGGATGATTTTTATGGAACCTTTGATTCTCGTGGTGGAGGACGAAAAGCCAATTAGAAATTTTATGTGCGTATCACTTGAGACGCAAGGGTATAAGTGTATTGAGGCACCAACTGGGCGATCAGCCATTGCAATGGCCGCTTCGCACAATCCCGATATTATTATTGCAGATTTGGGACTGCCGGATATTGATGGAATTGAAGTAATCAAAAAAATCCGACAAATCACGAATGCAACAATCATTGTTGTATCGGCACGTGGGCGCGAAAGAGAAAAAGTGGAAGCATTGGATAGTGGAGCAGATGATTATGTAACAAAACCATTTAGTGTGGCAGAGCTTTTGGCTCGCATAAGAGTTGTACTTCGGCATTGCATACAAGAAGGTCAAGCGGCAGACTGCGGCCAAGGAGGTTTTTCGATTGGCGAATTAAAGATTGATTTTGATAAGCACCGAATTTCGCTTTCGGATAATGAAATACATTTAACCCCAATCGAATTTAAACTCATATCGCTCATGGCAAAAAATCCGGGAAGAGTGCTGACGCATAAATTCATACTTCGTGAAATATGGGGTTCGTTTTCGGGCGATGAAACGCAGTCATTGCGGGTGTTTATGGCAAACATACGAAGGAAAATTGAGAAAAACCCGGCGCATCCAAGGTATATATTCACAGAGGTAGGGGTGGGATATATGCTTGCAGATGAATAACAATAACAAGGAGCCTTTTTGTAGGGCTTCTTTTTTTTTGCAGACCCGCTGCAATCTTAACAGCATCTTTATGCACGGCGCATTTTCTTAACACCAAATTTATTTGGTTTATGATACAATAATAATTGAACAAAGATTATTACTTTTGATGCACCCTTGCATAAATGTATCGGAGGCGAAATGAATGATGGACAAAAACAAAAAGAAAAGCTTATATCAACTGAATATTGAGAAGGCAATCAATGCCATTCAAGAGAAGGATTATACAACCGCACTTGGCTACATTAAAAGTGCAGTTATGGAAAATCAGGACTTCCCGGATGCACATAATCTTCTTGGAATTATTGCGGAATTTCATCGGGATAAAAACCGGGCTTGTAAACATTATCGTGCATCATATGCACTTGACCCTTCATATAAACCTGCAAGTCGGAACCTTGATAGGATAACTTCTTATCTGTATAATTCCAGTTTTGTTTATCCGATTTATGGAGATATTTCGGAAGATGAAATAGCTCCTTATGTAGTGGAATATGATGAAATGTGTGTTGGGCATTTAAAGAAAAATAAAAGAATAGGCGAGTGAGAGAGTATGTATATTATTGTGATTGGCTGCGGAAGATTAGGCAGTAATCTTGCAAAGGAATTGGCGGATGATGGTCATGATATTTGTATCATCGACCGTGATAATGATAAATTAAGGTCTCTTGGAAGCGGCTTCAACGGTCAGCGGATAAAGGGCATAGAGTTTGATAGCGACAGATTGTTTGAAGCAGGAATTGAAGTAGCGGATGCAATTTTGGCTGTGACAGCAGATGACAACGTGAATATTACAGTGTCCTTGATTGCCGAAAAAATATACCATGTCCCCAAAATTATTGCGAGAGTTAACGACCCCGAGCGGCAGTATATTTATGATAAGCTGGAGATTAAAACAATTAACCCAGTTCAGCTTGGCGTGAAAATACTAAAAAGCCGGTTGTTTGTAAAAAGCCTTGATATCGTGTCTACGCTAGACAATGATTATGAAATAATTGAGCTACTTGTCAGCAAAGATAAATCCACTTTGGTTCAGGATATTGAAGATAAATACTCCTGTATTATATCCGGCGTCATCAGAGACGGAAACATGAGTATTCCTGCAAAAAATACGTTTATATGTAACGGTGACAGAATTATTTGCACAATTCAAAAAAAAGACAAAGGGAAATTCTTAGGCACCTTTACAAAGGAGATGCTTTTATGAAATCAGTTATTATTGGTGGAGGAAAAATTGGATATAATCTTTTGAAAACACTCAAGGAAAGAGGGCATGAGGTAACGCTGGTTGAACGAGATAAGATTACCTGCCTGCGAATTGCAGAAGACATCAATGCCAATATCATATGGGGTGATGGCACCGATTTACAGGTTTTAAAGGATGCAGGCATTGAGGAGGCGGAAATTATTGCAGCAGTGACGGGAACAGATGAAGAAAACCTTGTTATTTGCCAAATTGCCAAGCTGAGTTTTCAACATAAAAAAACCATAGCACGCATCAATAATCCCAAAAACATAAGAATGTTTAAGACACTCGGAATTGATAATACGGTTTGCAGTACAGAGGTCATTGCAAATCTGATTGACTTTGAGCTTGAAAAGGAAAACTACAGAATTGTGAAGGCATTTGAAAGAGGCGCGATGATTTTGGCGGAGTTCATTATTGGCCGAAGTGATTTTTGGTGCGGAAAATTTATTAAAGAGCTGCAGCTTCCCGAAGAATGTGTATTTGTTTCTGTACTGCGAGGAGAAACGGTTATTTACCCAAGAGGGGACACACAGATATTAGACAATGATAAGGTTTTGATGATTGCAAATAAGTCTGTGCTATCTACTCTATCCAAAAAGCTGCACAATGGGGGCGTTAAAAATGCGAATGAAGCAAAATGAAATAAGCGGAATTATTGCAGAGCTCATTACAGTTACGGTATATGTTGCTTTAACATATACCATCACAATTATCTTGATGAGGTGAAGGAATGCATACATTTAGAATAAAAGCCTACAGCATAGAAATTATCAGCTATTATATCGGATACATTGTTCTTTGCATTGCAGCACTCATGATTGTGCCAATTATCACCTCACTTGCCTTTGGTGAGCTAAATGCAATGCTCGACTTCTTGATAAGCATCGCAATCTCAACAATTGTCGGGCTTACCTTCATCATCATTGGGATGCAGACAAAAGAAAACAAATCAAATGTCCAGTGGAAACATGGGTTTGTGGTTGCCTCACTTTCGTGGATTGTTTTAACGGTGCTATGTGCCATTCCATATATTTTAAGTGGCCATGCCAAATCGTTTTTGGATGCCTGTTTTGACGTCATGAGCGGATTTACCACCACAGGGATGGTGCTCTCGCAAGACCTGGATCACATGTCTAACGGACTGAATATGTGGCGGCATATGCTGACGTTTATTGGTGGGCAGGGAATGATTGTATTAGCGCTTACGGTTTTAATGAAGGAGACGGGCGGGGCGTATAAGTTCTATGTTGGCGAAGGTAAGGATATTGAGCTTGTGCCAAACGTAAAAAACACAGCAAGGACAATTTGGAAAATTAGCTTGATTTATCTTATTATCGGAACTGCGGCATTGTGGATAAATGGAATTTTAATCGGTTTAACACCCGTTTCTGCTTTTATTCATGCACTATATATGTTTCAATCCGCTTGGAGTACCGGTGGCTTTGCACCGATGACACAAAATATTATGTATTATCATAGTGTTTCCTATGAAACGGTTGCAATGGTTCTATTCATCCTTGGTTCATTTAACTTTGGACTGCATTATGCAATGTGGCAGGGAAAGCGAAAAGAAATCATAAAAAACATTGAAACACAAAGTTTTTTTATCACATCGTTTTTGGCATGTGTTCTTGCACTGGCAGGGCTAGCGAAGCTCAATGTATATCCGAATGTGATGTCGGGTTTTCGAAGGGTTGTGTTTAATGTGCTCTCCGCGCATACCACAACAGGTTTGGGTTCCGTATATGCAAGGCAGTTTGCTTTGGAATGGGGCGATTTTGCCGTTTTAATCATGATTGTCGTTATGCTAATCGGTGGCTCTGCATGTTCTACCGCAGGAGGCTTTAAGGGCCTGAGGGTAGGCATTGTTTTTAAAGGCTTGATCATGGATGTGAAGAAGCTACTTGCTTCTGAGCGGAATTTGAAGGTATATAAATTTCATCACATCAAAGAACACATCTTAAATGATGCCTTGGTAAGGGCATCGGCAACCATCATCTGTTGCTATACTGTCATGTTCGCCATCGGCACCATGATCGGCACATTTTATGGATATCCGCTACTCAGTGCCGCTTTTGAATCTGCATCTGTTGCAGGAAATGTAGGGCTTTCCATAGGGGTTACCACTCCTACAATGCCGGTGGTTTTAAAAATATATTACATGATAGCAATGTATTTAGGAAGGCTTGAGTTCCTTTCCGTATTTGCATTGATAGGTTATGTAGTGGGAGGGATTAAAAAACAATGTGTAAACGCATGGCAACACTAATTGGCATTCTATTTATCATATCTCCCTTATCGCTATGCCAAAGCGCAGCGGATACAACGCCAATCAATACGCTCATCGAAAAGGCATTAGAGCTAGGCGGCTACGAAGTGACGGTTCAAGGAGAGGCAATTGGAGAGTGTATGAATAGAGGAGAATATTCATGGGTAAACATCAATGACACATCAAACGCTATTGGGATATGGCTTCACAGTGATGACGCAAAAAAAATCCAGTACTTTGGAAACTACCAAAATAAAGGCGATATACTGAGAATGACAGGTACATTCTATAGAGCATGCATAGAGCATGGCGGAGAAGCGGATTTGCATTGCAGTACATTTGAAATTGTGGAAAAAGGCCATCCGGTTCGCGAGCAGATTTCAGTTGCAAAAATAGTAGCCACCGTATTTTTCTTATCATTGGCATCACTGCTGCTTTTATACTTTTTGAAAATGGTGAGAAACAAAACGCTTCATCAAAAATGAATGTATAAGTGCCAAATGGTTACACAAGAATGCATGGCACTATTATTGTGAATGGAACACATCTTAAGCAGCATTTTGATTGACACAAAAAGTAAAATATAGTATAATCAAACAGACATATCCATAAAAATAATGATTATTCTATCATGCACTTTGAGGAGCTGTGAAGATGATGAAAAAGAAGGTGTGTATTCTACTATCAGCAATGTTGTTGATTGGCCTTGTGAACTTCATGCCAGATGTAAAAAACAATGCAAACGCAGAAGCCCCTGTAGCAACGGATGGGCTGCAAATTGGGGCATACATTCAGCTTGGCAAGTATTATAACGAGCCGGTTTTATGGCGGTATGCTGCTGAGGATGATAACGGAAAGCTTATACTGAGTGATAAAATAATTTGCGCTAAACCTTTTGGCATAAACAATTTTTGGGAAGAATCATTAATTCGAAAGTGGCTTAATTCAAATGCACCGCAAGGCGAAATAAAATGGGAAGATATATATGAGAGTTATATTGTTTCTAATGGAAAACCATACGATATGGAAAAGGGATTTTTAAATGGGGATAACTTCACCGCGGATGAGATAGGCTTAATGAAATCCGTATCCCAGTGGACAATGTTACCAAGGGAACATGTGAATTTAGCGACAAATGGGATTGATAAAGCATATACAAGTATTAAGGCCTATAAATATGGTCATCCGCTGGATGGTGGATATTCAATAACTTTTGAAATATCTGAGTTTCCAGAAGCCTATTTTGGTGCCGCTTATCAAGTGCGAGACAAGGTGTTTCTTCTGGACGAAATGCAAATATACCACATTTGGAATAGCTTTGGTACTGTCTATGCAAAACGTACCGATGTTTCATGGCCAGATGAAAAAACTAAAAATGAATATGAGGA
>CAZQDP010000019.1:0-31995 GCA_964592375.1 uncultured Eubacteriales bacterium
AGTTGTGAGATCACTTGATAAGTTAAGAGAGGTGGAAGGCTACGCAAAGAAAGGCGAAACAAATGAACAATTAAAGGCAAGATACGATAAGTTTCTGGAAATTTATAATAGTGCTGTAAACGCTCCCGGTCCAAAAGCATATCCGGTTGAATTAGCACAACTCAAAGGTTGGATGGGGTTTTATGTTGAGCCTAAAAGGATTCTGGAACACTATTCATCCGGCGCAGCAGGGGATACTTTAAAGAATTTTGCAGATTATTATAACTTGAATACTGATTCGAGTTGGGGTCAATATTCTTGGGAAGGTGAATGGGACAGCAACTGGGGGAAGATGGTATTAACCCAAAGCGGGGGAGCTGTTACAGGGACTTACACATGGGATAAAGGGAGAATTACCGGCACCGTAACCGGTAATAAGCTTGTTGGTACATGGGCAGAGACACCATCCTATGCGCCAAATAAAGATGCGGGCGCTATTGAATTCATTATGTCAGAAGATGGGAAAACATTTACGGGAAAATGGTGTTATGAATCTTCGGGGAGTTGGAGCGGTTGGCAAGGAACAAAGCGCATTACTGCCATTTTACCTGCTCCTGAAGTGAATGCGTTAATACCAAGAAATAATATAATACTTCAAATAAACAATCCTAATATGAGTTCAAATGGGAAATTAACAACATTAGATTCGGCACCTATTCTTTATCATGACAGAACAGTATTGCCAATTCGAGCGGTGGTTGAGGCTATGGGTGGAACGGTTAGTTGGGATGATCGCTCTCAAAAGGTTACGGTAAGTGTTAACGGAACTACAATCGAAATGTGGCTTGACAATAAAACAATTAGCGTAGGTGGAAAAAGCAAAAACATTGATGTTGCACCAACTACAATCAATGACCGGACAATGGTTCCTGTGCGATTTATTGCGGATAACATTCCGGGATGTTCAATACAGTGGAATGATGCTACGCAGAGCGCAATCATCTCCTATTAGCAGGAGATTTGTAAGGGTGCAAAATATCACGGCGAATACCAATAGAAAGCGGTCACTACTGGGAGATTATTATAGTGACCGTTCTATTTTTTTGCACGCTATGTAGTCCTACAACGCAGGACGATATAGACAATCGTTGAAGTATATGCTATAATTTAGTCAGTAAACATAACAGCAAGTTGCATAGCCTATTACAGTACAAAATATTAATGCAAATGTAAATATCTTAAAAAACTAAATTATTAATAAGAATGAGTATTGGAAGCGGAAGACCCCGATACGAATGGATAACTTTTTTTGATGAAAGGGAAAAATGAGTATGAATATCGCGAAATGGATATATAGTCTCATCGTCTATATTATTATTTTTAACATTTGCATGATTACGCATTTGGCATATGGCGAGGGGCAAAATGAGGATCTCAATGGTACAGTTGCACTTTTTATTCATAAACCCGATGCTTATCTTCATGGATATTTAGCGAGAATTGACAATCAGAATGAAAATGTATGCCCCATCATTATTGATGGTAGAACATTAGTGCCAATCAGATTTATTGCCGAGAGTTTAGAAGCAGGCGTTTCATGGAACGATGAGACATCTACCGCTACAATCTCGCAAGGTTCCAATGAAATTAGACTAAGGGTAGATAGCACATCGTATTATATCAATGAAGAAAAATTTTCTATGGAGGTAGCACCTAGGCTACTACATGATAGGGTGTTTATTCCTCTAAGAGTCGTAGCAGAGGCATTAGAAAAGGAATTGATTTGGGACGATAGAGGACTAATTATCATCAGTGATAAAACTGTGATTTCACAAAATGTGATCGAAATGCTAATAAGTGAAGTTTTTGCATATAGTGGGGTTATCCTGAAAGAGTTCTTTGTTTCTGCAGATGGAAGTGACACAAATAGTGGTAGTATGCAGGCACCTTTTGCATCCATAGAAAAAGCAAAAGAAGAAGTCCGCAAAATAAACAAAAACATGAAAGGCGATATTATTATCAATATTCGAGAAGGCGAATATGTTTTAGATAAAACGTTCACTTTAGGTGAAAATGATGGTGGCTGCAATGGATATAAGGTCGTATATCGTGCATTTCAGGGCGAAAAAGTTACCATGAGCGGTGCAAAAAAAATTACCGGGTTTACTGAAGAAGTTATCGATGGCAAAACTTTATGGAAAGCAAAAGCACCGGTAGATTTTATGCGTCAGCTTTATGTCAATCATGAACGAAGAGAAAATGCGCTTTCAGATAAAATGTATAGTGCGACTAAAATAAGTGAGGATCAAAAAGGCTTTGAAGTACCCTGTGATATTTACCCAAAGGATGCAGATATGAGTGGAATGGAAATATACTATCCGTGCGAGGATTGGACCAGTAGAATTTTATTGGCTGATCAAATCACTACAGTGGATGATAAAACGTGCCGCATTTCCACCAAATCGCCAACCTATGATTTTGCAATTAAACCACCCGTTTCCCCTGCCATTCATGTGGCATCAAAATTTTATCTTAAAAACGCATTGTTTTTAGTAAATAGAGAAGGCGAATGGTACTTTCATCCAAATACGAAAGAAGTATACTATTTGCCAAAGGCGGAAGAGAAAATGGATACGACCATTTTCCACGCACCTTTGCTGGAAAATCTTTTGAAAATAGATGGTAGCAGTCATATTGAAATAAGTGGGATAACTTTTATGGGTGCATCGTGGAACAACCCGTCCATTGATGGGTTTTATCCAAATCAAGCGCAAGACATTCGTTTTTCAAGCCAAGAAAACAAAATGATACCTTCGGCCATTTCGGTAAGTCATTCAAAAAAACTCACTTTTTTTAGAAATACATTCACCAATTTAGGTGCATGCGCCATTGGAATATATGAGCATGTACAAAATAGTAATATCATCGGTAATTCCTTTTATCATTTATCGGACGGAGCGATCATCATTGGCAGAGTAAACCAGCGTAACGTGACAATTCAAGAAGGACTTTGCGACAATATAAAAATAAGCAATAATTTTATTACAGATGTAGCCAAGGATTATCCTTCATCACCTGCGATTACAAGTTATTTTGCGAGCAATTTAGATATTTCAAATAATGAGATTTGCAGTGTCCCTTATAGCGCCATTTCAATAGGGTGGAATTGGACAAATAAGATTGTAACTGCACGAGATCTAAAAGTAAAAAACAATTATATTCAAGATTGCATGAAGGTTACGAAAGATGGCGGTGGTATTTACACATTAGGTCAAATGCCAAATGCCGTGATTGAAGGAAACTATATTGATGGTGTTTTAGATGTTTATTCCGGCATTTATTTAGATCAAGGAACGGCGTTGGCTGAGGTTAAAAATAACGTCGTTTTAGATGCGCCAACTGCCTATTTTTATAAAAATAATGAACTCATTATAAAAGATAATTATTCTGATACGAAAGAGATTAAGGTGGGACTGCAACCTGAGAAGGACGATCCTACCATTCAGCTTTCTAATGCCAGGATTGAACCCCCGAAAGACAGCAAGTTATTCCCAAATGAAGTAGATAAAATAAAAAATAAATCCGGATTACAAGCCGCATATAAGGATTTAAAAAATGGATTTACAGAGGAAGCTCCTCGCATCAATATAAAAGACCAATTTGTGACCAAGGCTTTCCGGCCGCTATCCCTTGGCGCTGAAGTGTTTTGGGGCAATGAAGCCGTTGCAGATCCTGAAATTATATGGCAAGTGGTAAGTGCGCCACAAGCTGCAATGATTACGATTCCCGGTTGTAATACGCAAATTTGCAAGGGCATGATCAATGTGGACTATGAAGCGACAGATGATGCGCAAGTCGTATTTAGCATTGAAGGTGAATATGTGATAAAACCTAAAATAGGTGGAAAATTAGTGGATAAAGAAGTGCATGTTTCCGTCTTAAACGATGATAGCAATGTAACCAATGTAGCCTTGCACAAAAAGGCCATATCCAATACAAGCTGGAGCGAAGCTTATACCGCCGAAAAGATTGTGGATGGTAATATTGGAACAGAATGGGCGAGTAAAAATCAACCCAATGTTTTTGATTATGTAATCATTGATTTAGAAAAGGCATATCAGATAAAGAGAATTGATGTGGTTATGCGGCAAAACGTAGATAATAGTGTTACCAGAAAGTCTTTTGATATTCAGGTGAGCAACACAGAAGATTTTAAAAGCTATGTTTTAGTAGGACGTCAAGGCTTAGAACCGCTCCCGTTCGCATCCACATGGAGTAGAACATTCGGTGGAGATGAGGCATACCGCTATGTGAGGATAATAACAAATAAGCCAAATAGTCATAAGGCACTTGCGGAGCTGAGCGTTTTCGCGCAAAAGTGATTTTTGACCACATTCGATACTGCTTCCAATCTATGGGCTGACACTGAATAAAAATGCTCCCAACATTTCGGTTAGTTTAATATTTGAACACAGAATACTGTACATACAGAAGAACACTGTAACTTATTTAAAAAATGTATTGCAAATGGAAAAAATTTATTGTATAATAATTTATGGTTTCGTTTGTTTTACAAGGAGGAAATACATAATGGACGACTTATATCCCTTGCGAATGCGCTCCGTCTACAAGGATTATGTGTGGGGCGGTGGCGCTATTAAGGATGTTTTTAAAAAGAAGACGCCTTTTAAGAAAACGGCTGAAAGCTGGGAAGTGGCATGCCATAAAGATGGCAAAAGTGTTGTCGACAATGGCGCTCGTGCAGGGCGTACATTAGAGGAACTAGCAAAGACGATGGGTGAGAGTTTGCTGGGCAGTCTTTGTGAGACTGAGCAGTTTCCTTTGTTGTTTAAAATTATTGATGCACAGAGCAATTTATCTGTGCAGGTGCATCCCGATGACCAGTATGCGGCTACCCATGAAAATGGTGAGCGTGGTAAAACAGAGATGTGGGTTATTTTTGATGCCAAGCCCGGTGCAAAGATCGCATATGGGTTTAATCAAGAAATCACCGCCGAAGAGTTTAAAAAAGCAATTTCCACCGATCGGTTGCAGGAGTTATTGCGTTTTATTGAAGTGGAAAAGGGCGACTGTTTTTTTATTGATGCAGGCAGAGTGCATGCCATTGGGGAAGGGATTTTGATTGCCGAAATTCAGCAGAATTCCAATGCCACCTATAGGGTATATGATTGGGGAAGAATGGGAGAGGATGGAAAACCTCGTCCGTTGCATATTGAGAAGGCCATTGAAACGTGTAATTTTGACTATGAAGAGGATTATGAAAAAATGCAAGCGCTTCTCATTGAGGAAGAGGGAGCAGATAGAAGCATGTTGGTGTGCTGTCGCTATTTTGCGGCCGAGCATGTGAAGGTTACGGACATTGCGCAGGAAAAAGCGGATGGCAGAAGTTTTCATATTATCTTCTTTACATTTGGAAGTGGCGAAATAGCGTTTGGTGATGGGAAAACCATGGAATTTGTCAAAGGTGAAAGTTATGTTATTCCCGCAGACATGGGGGAATACACCATCAGTGGAAAATGCAAATACTTAAAATCCTATATTCCCGAATTTGAAAATGATTTTCTCCAGCCGCTTGTCAATGCCGGATACACCGAGGAAGAGGTAATCGCGTTGCTGAAATAATCAATACTGACAAATAAAAACCCGTTGCAATGAGTTTGCAGCGGGTTTTTTTATGATTTCACCATTTCATTTTGACCTTACTTTCGAGTAGCTCATTACATTTTTTACATATATATGGAATTTTGGTTGCCCACTTTGAATACAAATGTTGTATAGGGAGGGTAGACATATGAAAATTTTTGTTTTGGGGAAGGATACAATGATAATGTATGCACTGACTGCATTATTAATTGTAGGGATCATAGGTTTTGGGACAATGACGAAAATTCTGTCAACAAGCGGAGATATGAAGGAGCAACTGCCTGTATACAATGTGGAGCGAGCAGATAAAAAAATTGCACTTACATTTGATGCGGCATGGGGGGCTGATGACACAGAAGAACTCATTAGCATCATGGGCGAATACAATATCAAATGCAGTTTTTTTGTGGTCGGTGGCTGGGCGGACAAATATCCGCAGGCGGTGAAGGCGTTTGCCGCTAAGGGGCATGAAATTCTCAATCACTCAGACGGTCATCGGCATATGAATGATATGCATCCGGAGGAAATAAAAACCGCTTTACTTACCTGCGAAAGTAAAATAAAAGCACTGACGGGAAGCTCGCCAATGCTCTTTCGTACGCCATATGGGGAATATAACAATCAGGTGATTAAGGCGAGCGCTCAAGCAGGATTTATGACAGTGCAGTGGGATGTAGACAGCTTGGACTGGAAGGATCTATCCCCCCAGGATATCCAAAAACGCGTACTGAAAAAAGTGAAAAGCGGATCCATATGCTTATTCCATAATGGTGCAAAAAATACGCCTGCGGCGTTGAGGCTCATTATTCCAGAGCTTAAAAAGCAGGGTTATGAAATGGTAAAGGTATCAGAAATTTTGTATAAAAACAATTATAGAATTGATCACGCCGGTAAGCAGATAAGCAACTGATATGTGAAAAGGAATGATGAAAATGTACGAATATTGTAATGACAACAACAAGGCTTGTGCTATCGGTATCATAGGGAGCGAAATGACCTTTAGCCACAATCACAGCGGAGAGGATTTTTATCATTTTATCTTGAAGGTGCAGAGGCTGAGCAAGACGGATGATGAGATTAACGTAACCATTTCGGGAAAACTGCTCAGTAGTATTGCGTGTGAAATGGGTACACAGGTAGAGGTTTGCGGTCAATACCGATCCTACAACAATTATACCGGAGAGGGCAGTCGGCTGATTTTGACCTTGTTTGCACACAGCATCTGCCTGACGAATGAGAATACAGACACTACAAACCCAAATCACATCTCACTGAGCGGATTTTTGTGCAAGGCTCCCGTGTATAGAACGACTCCCTTTGGGAGAGAGATTACGGATATTCTTGTCGCTGTGAATAGAAGCTATGGAAAATCCGACTACATACCTTGTATTGTATGGGGCAGAAATGCCAAATTTGCGTCTACGCTTCAGGTTGGCGATCCAGTAAAGCTTTGTGGCAGAATGCAGAGTAGACAATATCAAAAGCGTGATATGCAAGATGAAATCACAATCAAAACAGCCTATGAAATTTCCGTGTCGGGCATTGAAAAGGGTGATGGTATATGATGCGCGAATATGTTATATTTTCTGCTGCCAAAGGTGGAAGCGGCATTGCACGTATTGAAAAAATCCACGAAGGACATCGAATTAGCATTGATGTGAGCGGCCACAGAAGGCTTCATCACAATGAGGTTATGAAAGCATTTGTCGTGGACAGCTATCAGCCACTGACCATGCATTTAATCGGCAGCTTGGAAACGGGAAGAGCTGTATTTACAATTGATGAGGGCAACCCCTTTAAAGGGGTCGCACTGATGTGTAAAAATGTAGAATCCGGACTCAGCGAGCCTTTATTTTGGGGGCAACGCAAAGGGCATGAGGTCGATTGGGAGGCCTTATTTGCACAGGAAGAGGAAAAAAACGTGCTATCAAAGGGAAGAGAAGAGCACCAAATGCAAGACCCACCTGTCATATCGGAGCAAAGCGACGCAAATGAGGTCATATCCGAAGAGGCAGATAATAACCAAGAGGAACAAACCCCAGAGGAAGCGGAGCGTGTCGCAGATAATGCGGAGGCGCAAAATAAAAATCAAACGCATTGCAGCGAGGAACAAGGAGGAGAAAAAATGAGTGGGTTTGGCGCTTTTGGAGGCGGCAACTTTCAATGGCATAAGGTAAACGGATATTATGGCCTATACTCTTATGATGTCGTGGCGCATATTCTATCCATCGGGCAAGTCAAGGATATGATTGAGGAAACCGGCTATTATATTACGGGCGTAATGGAGAAGGATAACACAACATACGTGGCTATTGCGCTTGCGGCAAATCAAAATCCTTTTGAAGGGCTCGAAAAATATACAACCTCACTCGTTGATGAAAATAAAAAGCATTATGTCGTTTGCTGTGGTGTGGATGAAAAGGGAGAATTTTTTTGCAAACTTGAATAATAAAGGAAAAAGCGGAAAATAATATACATGGATAAGGGCCCGAAAATCAAATGAAAAGGAGCGATGCAAAGCATGAGCAATATCACGACCAAGGAGCTGACGGCCATTGAGGACCAGCTGGGCACAGAGTCGAACCTGGTAAAAAAATATCGTACATTTGCCCAGCAGTGTACGGACGCACAACTTAAGACAAAGTGTACCCAAATCGCGGATAAGCATCAGCAGCATTTCAACACACTGATGACCTATTTAGGAAGCTAACAGGAGGATAAAAAATGGTGAATGCAGGAAGTTTTATGGGGGATAAGGAAATCCTAAACGATACCATATCCAGTCAAAAGCATGTGGAATCGGTATACAACACATATGCAGGTGAATGTGTCAATGTAAGCCTTCGAAATGATTTTCTGAATATTTTAAAAGAAGAACATGATATTCAGAGCGACTTATTTAACGAAATGAATAAGAGAGGCTGGTATCCGCTAAAACAGGCGGATGCAAACCAAATCAATCAGGTAAAGACCATGTTTCAAAACGCATTATAATTTTTGCGCTGCAAAAAGGCCCCGGTTCTCGCCGAGGGCCTTTTTTTACGAAATTTATTATTTTGCTCATCGCATGGCTTGCTTGCAGGAGGGGCATAAGGGTATATTCATTAAAAATGCCAAAAATATTGATAAATTATTGACGAAGTGCAAACTATGTATTATAATGATAGAAAAGCATAGAGAGTTTGCTCATAAAAGCAAGAGAGAGAATAAGTAAATAAGCAGACGTGATTTGAATTTAACGGAGGAATATGTATGAACAACAGAGTGTATAACTTTTCAGCGGGACCATCCATGCTTCCGGAGGAAGCGTTAGAAAGAGCATCCGGCGAAATGCTAAACTACAAAAATTCAGGTATGAGCGTGATGGAGATGAGTCATCGCTCAAAGGTGTATGAAGAAATTATTTTTGGCGCCATGGCTAAGCTTCGCACAATCATGTCTATTCCGGAGCAATATAAAATACTGTTCTTGCAAGGTGGAGCTTCCACGCAATTTGCGGCTGTTCCTTTAAATTTGATGAATAAAAATGGCAAGGCGGATTATATCCTAACCGGTCAGTTTGCCACAAAGGCATATGAAGAAGCAAAAAAGTATGGGCAGGTCAATGTAGCTGCCTCCAGCAAGGATAAAAATTTTACATACATCCCAAAGCAAAGTGAGCTTTCGCTCTCTGATGATGCGGATTACGTACATATTTGCTTTAATAATACGATTTTTGGAACCAAGTGGAATTATATCCCTAGCACAGGCGATATTCCTTTGGTGGCCGATATATCCTCTTGTATTTTATCCGAGCCGATAGATGTTTCGCGGTTTGGCCTCCTTTATGCAGGGGCACAGAAAAATATGGCTCCTGCAGGTCTTACGGTTGTCATTGTGCGTGAAGATCTTTTGGGAAATGTAGCACCAAGCACCCCTACCATGCTGGATTATAAAATCATGGCAGAGAATGATTCAATGTATAACACGCCGCCATGCTATTCTATTTATATGTGTTCGCTTGTGCTAGATTGGATAGAGAAATTAGGCGGACTTCGTGCCATGCAGAAAATCAATGAAGACAAAGCCGCCATTTTGTACGACTATCTTGATCAAAGCCACTTATTTAGTGCACCCGTGGAAAAAGACTGCAGGTCCATCATGAACGTAACGTTTGTGACAGGTAGTGAGGAGCTTGATAATCGCTTCGTCAAGGAAGCTGCGGGCGCAGGTTTTGTGAATTTAAAAGGGCACAGAAGCGTAGGCGGTATGCGTGCGAGCATTTACAATGCAATGCCGACGCAAGGCATTATAGACCTTGTTGCATTTATGAAAGAGTTTGAGCTAAATAACAAATAAAGGGTGGGGAATATGTATAAAATTCAGACACTGAATAAAATCGCAAAATGCGGAATATCGAATTTTGACAGCAAAAAATATACGATATCGGATGATGAAAAAAATCCGGATGCCATTGTGCTGCGCAGTGCGGATATGCATCAAATGGAGTTGCCGGAGAGTTTGAAGGCAATTGCAAGAGCCGGAGCAGGTGTGAACAATATTCCTGTGGAGAAATGTAGTGAAAAAGGCATTGTGGTCTTTAATACGCCGGGAGCCAATGCAAATGCAGTGAAGGAACTTGTGATGGCAGGTCTTCTTCTCTCTTCCAGGAAAATTGTCGATGCAGTCAACTGGGCGCAGACATTAAAGGGTAAAGGCGATGAGGTACCAAAGCTCGTGGAAAAGGGAAAGTCGGCTTTTGCAGGTCCTGAAATTGAAGGCAAAACACTAGGCATTATTGGCCTTGGCGCAATCGGAGTGATGGCTGCAAATGCTGCACATGGACTTGGAATGGATGTAATCGGGTATGATCCATACATCTCTATTGATGCCGCATGGGGACTAAGTCGCCATGTCAAAAAGGCTGTCGATATGAAAATGGTCTTTGAAAAATCCGATTATATTACGCTCCATGTGCCACTGAACAATGAAACACGTGGCATGATTGGAACGGGTAGCATAGCCTCTATGAAAAAAGGCGTGAGGATTTTGAATTTTTCCCGTGCCGAGCTGGTAGATGATGATGCCATGGAAGCAGCACTTTTGGCCGACAAAATATCCTGTTATGTGACCGATTTTCCAAACGATAGAGTGATTGGCATGAAGAATGTGCTTGCCATTCCTCATCTTGGCGCATCTACTCCCGAATCGGAGGATAATTGTGCGGTGATGGCAGTGCGGCAAATGGCAGAGTTCCTAGAAAGTGGCAATATTACAAACTCTGTAAACTATCCGGAATGTGCTATGCCAAAGAGTGCCGCGCATCGCTTGTGTGTTCATCATAAAAATATACCCAATATGATTACACAAATCACCAATGTCTTTGCGGCAAAGGGTATCAATATCGAAGACTTTATCAATAAATCAAGAAAAGATTATGCGTATACCATGTTGGATACAAACAGTGATATTTCCGATGATGATATGGATGACCTGAAGAAAATCGAGGGAATACTATGCGTAAGAGTAATCTAGTTCATTGTTTATTATCTATTTTCATTGTCTTGAGCTTACTGCTTTGCCCGGTGGTTTATGCAGAGGAAAATGGGGCGAAAAACTATGATGAGATAAAAAAATTCATCATGGATAATTATCGTTTTGACATTTCTAGCAGTGAGCTGGATCGCGTCGCACTGATGGAAATTCTTAAAAATCACCCCGAATTATGGGAAGAAGCAATGAGCGGCATGCTAGACGCACTGGATCCTTACAGCACCTACCTTGATAAGGATGAGTACAAGGCGTGGATGGACAATGTGGGGGGAACCTTTGCCGGCATTGGCGTGAGCATTGAAAAAAGCGGCGAATATATTGTGATCATTGGACTGATGGAAAATTCACCTGCGCAGAAGGCCGGTATCAAAGTAGGCGATAGAATACTTGCTGTAGATGGCACGGATGTGCGCGGCTATGAGATGGATCAAATTAAAAAGGTCGTTATGGGCGAGGCAGGCACCAAGGTTACGCTAAAAATGCAGCGTGATAATGTGGATATATTGGAGTTTGAAGTTGTGCGTGAGAGCATTGCGTTATCTACCGTTTTTGCAGAAACAAAAGAAAATGGCACAGTGGGATATTTGCGCATTACCCAATTTGCAACCAATACACCCGAGCAGGTGAAAAAGGCTTTGGAGGATTTTAAAGGTGCCGGCATTTCCAAGCTCATTTTAGATTTGCGGAATAACCCCGGCGGCGAACGGGATGCAGTGATGCAAATTGCAGAAATGTTTATGCCAGAAGGACCGATTGCCCATTTGGAATTTAAAAAGACAGAGTTTAAAAAAACCTATAGTTCCAAGAACACGGCGCCATATGATTTCAATATGGTCGTGCTCATTAACCAATTCAGTGCAAGTGCATCGGAGCTACTTGCAGGTGCGCTGAAGGATTCAAAAGAAGGGGTGCTGGTCGGTCGCACAACCTTTGGTAAAGGCACGGTACAGACCATTGTGCCCTTAAAAACTGGCGGCGGCATCAAAATGACAATTGCGACCTATACCACCGCAGGTGGGCATGAGGTCAACGGCGTGGGTGTCTCTGCGGATTACACGATTGTCAATACCATCTATCCGGCAGGAGAATACCCATATTTTAATGTATTTCAATATGAAACGGAAATTGGAGATGGGAGCAATCGTGAAACGGTGTTGGCATTGCAGCAACGGCTTATGCTACTTGGTTTGTTAAGCGAAAAAGCACTCAGTGGCGTGTATGATGAGGCAACCCGAAATGCAGTGCTTACATTTCAAAAAAAGCAGGAATTTGAGCAAAATGGCCGTGCGGATATTTATGTCCAAATGGCGATAGATAATGCCACTTATGACATGAAAGTAGAGGATGACTTACAGTACAAGAAAGCAATTGCGCTACTCGCAGGCTAAAGGAGGGGCACATATGAACAGCCAAAAGCTTGGTCTTAGAAGCATGGCCGTAGCAGGAATATTATCCGGGCTAACCATGATTATGGGTGCTTTCGGATTTGGATTTATTCCACTGCCGACCATCAAAGCGACGATTATGCACCTTCCGGTTATCATCGGTGCCATTGTGGAAGGTCCGGTTGTCGGCGGAATGATTGGTCTTATTTTCGGGCTCTTTAGCATGTACCAAAATGCCACGGCGCCTACCTTGCTCTCGCCAATGTTTTTAAACCCTTTGGTTTCTGTGTTACCTCGAATAATCATTGGCATTACCGCTTACTATGTATATCGGTCACTTAAAATGCGCAATACCTATTTGGCAATCGGCGCAGGGGCAGTGGTGGGCTCACTTACCAATACCGCAGGTGTGCTTGGCATGATCTATCTACTGTACAAAGAAGGATATGCAAATATAAAGGGAATTTCTTTGGAAGCGGTTGCAGGCTATCTGGGTACAGCCGCCGTTGTCAATGGTTTGCCGGAGGCAATTATCGCTGCAATTATCACCATTCCGGTTGTGATAGCAGTACTCAAAGTAGAAAAACCAAAAGCAAGGACGGATAAAAATGAACACAATTGATTTCCCGGGTCTTTTTTTAAAACTCAGTATTGATCCGGTGGCTTTTTCGTTTTTTGGTAAAGATATATACTGGTATGGCATTCTCATTGCCACTGCCATTGCCGTAGGAGCCATTTATGCCGGAATACAGGCCAAAAAGCAAGGCCTTAACCCCGACATTATATCTGATTTGATCCTGTTTGGTCTACCGGTGGCCATTATCTGTGCAAGACTTTATTATGTGCTCTTCTCGTGGGAGTACTATAGCAAGCATCTTGGCGAAATCATTGCTGTGTGGCAGGGCGGCATTGCCATCTATGGAGCCGTGATTGGCGCTTTTCTCACTGCATTTTTATATTGCAAGGTGAAAAAACTGTCTTTTCTGCAAATTGGCGATATGGTATCTCCTGCATTTATGATTGCACAAGCCATCGGTCGATGGGGGAATTTTGTAAACACAGAGGCATATGGAAGGGTCACACCATTGCCGTGGAGAATGGGTTTATATGAATATGGTAATTACATCGAGGTACACCCCACTTTTTTATATGAATCGCTTTGGAATGTAGCAGGTTTTGCGCTTTGTCTGATCATGAAGAGTAAGAAGCCGTTTCAAGGGTTTTTGTTGCTGTTTTATTTTTTCTGGTATGGACTTGGCAGACTGTGGATTGAAGGACTGCGCACGGATAGCCTCATGCTGGGCAGTGTACGCATATCGCAGGTTGTGGCATTTGTAGCCGTGGTAGCTTCAGGCATCCTTATGTATCAGTTTTGGCCAAAGCAGAAGCAGGTATGAATGGTTTTTGTGAAAGCTCAGGCTTTTTGCTTCGGGTAGAATATATTTTGCAGACCCTAAAATCCGGCAACATTATTAAAATCACAAATAACACTTGCAATTTGGTAAATCATGTGATATAATTAAGGTATTCATAAGATAAGTTGTGCTAAAGAGTGGGCGAGTGCCCACTCTTTACTGTTTATTTGAGCACGAAAAGGAGGGTCAAAGTGAATAAAACGGAACAGCTTGTATTCGACAAATCCATCCCACTTGCCGCAAAGTGCGACTGCGAGGTATATGATGTGGAGTTTTTAAAAGAAGGCGGCGGATGGGTACTGCGCATATATATTGATAAGCCTGAGGGCATAGGGCTTGAAGACTGTGAAAAGGTAAGTCATTTGGTGAGCGATATGCTGGACGAGGAGGATCCCATTTCTCAGAATTATTGCTTGGAGGTTTCCTCACCGGGGATTAATAGAGCATTAAAGCGACCGGAGCATTTTGAAAAGGCACTGGGTCAAAGCATTGAAATCAAACTATTTGCGCCGCAAGGTGGCAGTAAGTCCATCATAGGTGAGCTTATTGAGTATAACACCAATGGCGTGATCATAAAAACAACCAACGAAACAAAAACCGTGAGCGTAGCCGATATTGCAAAGGCCAGCTTATATTTTGAATTTTAAAAATAGGAGGAATAAAAGGTGACAGAAATGTTGACTGCCCTGACAATGATTGAGAAAGAAAAGGGCATAAAGAAGGATTTTATTATAGAGGCGCTTAAAACAGCACTTCATCATGCTTATAAAAAGAATTATAAGGATGACGGCGAAAATGTAGAAATTATTGTGGATGAAGAAACGGGAGAAATTAAGGTAACGGCCATCAAGCTTGTGGTGGAAGAACTCAGTGAAGATCCTGCCGAGGCAGTGGGGCAGATGCTGGTTGAAGATGCCAAAAAGATTAAGAAGGCCGCAAAAGCCGGCATGGAAATCGGGGTGGAAATTCAACCACGTAATTTTGGGAGAATTGCCGCACAGACTGCGAAACAGATTATTTTGCAGAAGCTTCGCGAAGCGGAAAGAGATCAGATTTTAAAGGAATATGAGATTATCACCAATGATATTATTACCGCAACCGTGGAACGGTTTGAAAAAATTGAGCATAAGTTTTCAGCTGATAAACCAAAGTCTATAGACGGCAAGCCAAAATTCAATGTCGTTTTAGACATTGGCAGGGCAGAAGCGATGATGCCTCCAAAGGAACAGGTAAGCTATGAAACCTACCGTCCGCACGATAAGCTGAAGGTGTATGTTTTGGATGTAAAATCGACACCCAAAGGACCTCATATTACCGTATCTCGTACACATCCCGATTTGGTGCGGCGTTTATTTGAAAGAGAGGTTCCCGAAATCAGAGATGGCGTAGTAGAGATTAAAGCCATTGCCAGAGAGGCCGGCATGAGAACCAAAATTGCAGTACATTCTCATGATGCGGATGTGGATCCCGTGGGAACCTGTGTTGGAAACAGAGGATCAAGGGTCAATGCCATCGTTGGCGAGCTTGGCAACGAAAAAATTGATATTATCAGATACAGTGAGGATCCGGCAGAATTTATCAGCGCCGCGCTGAGTCCTGCGAAGGTTGTGGATGTGACCATTGACCAGATGCCAACGGGTGATCGAGGAGGTCAGGCTTCCGTGGTTGTGGTGCAATCGCAGCTTTCCCTTGCCATTGGCAAAGAAGGGCAAAACGCTCGTTTGGCGGCCAGACTGACCGGCTGGAGAATTGACATCAAGGGAGACGAAAACGCAACGGAAATGTTGCCGATGATCAGAAGAAAAAAGGAAGCTATTCACATATCCGATGATCATAAGGTGTTTAGCAGTTTTGCTGATATAAAGCTTGATTGACGGCAGGGGGTATAAAGCCGATGAAGGATAAAAAGCTACCACAAAGAAAATGTGTGGGTTGCGGCGTGATGAAAGCGAAGATGGAGCTTATCAAAATCGTATGCACGAAGCAGAGCGAAGTTTCGGTGGATGTAAAGGGCAAGGCGCCGGGCAGAGGTGCGTATGTATGTAGCGATGCTTCGTGTCTTGAAAAAGCCAAAAAAGGCAGGAAATTGGAACGAGCCTTTTCCACTGCGGTGCCCATGGAGATATACCAAGAGATTGAAGAAATGTTAAGGAATGATGCATCGGATGGAAAATGATAAAGTGCTTCGTTTGTTGGGACTTTGCAGAGGGGCAGGAAGCCTGGCTCTGGGTGACAGCCAAACCGAGGATGGCATCAAAAGGCGCAGATGCCACATCGTATTCATTGCAAGCGACAGCGGCGAAAACACGAGGGATAAATTTTTAAGGCTGTGTGAGCAAAATGGTATACATTGCGTGATGTGCTATAACAAGAAGCAACTGGGAGAATCAGCGGGCTTGGCGGAAAAAGCTGTGATGGGTATTTTAAGTGACGATTTTGCAAGTGGCATCATGGCGGCACTGCAAAATAAATAGAAAGCCCATGATAGATAGCCGGTAGGAAACTACAGAATGGAGAATGCGAAATATGGAAAAAATAAAAATAAATGAACTGGCGAGGGACTTAGATTTGGCAAGCAAGGATGTGATTGCCTGCCTTGAAAGATATGGGGTGAAGGGCAAAAAAACCATGAGCACCATTGAACTGACAGATGCAAATCTGATTTTCGAATATTTCACCAAAAAATATGATGATGGAACAGATATCAGCGTATTTTTCCCATTAAAAAAGGAAACAATGACAGAGGAAGTAGAACAGCAAGAGGAGCAAGAAGCCGCTAAGCCCGGCGAGGAGAAAGAGGCCACTTTGCCGGATAAAGATTTACCGGCGCAAAGGGTTGCGCGCCACGTCGATTTGCGTTCTAACAATGTGGACCTTGAAAAATTCGATACGGAAAAAATAGAGAAGCTGGTATCTGATTCGGACGATAATATTACAAAAACCCAAAAGATTAAAAAAGGTCCCGCAAAAATTCAGAAGAAGGATGCTGAAAGCTTGGCAAAGCTGCAAAGGCAACCGGTCAAAGCAAAGATAGGACCTCGGGAAATCATTATTCCCGAAGGGGTTACAGTGGGTGAGCTTGCAGAAAAGATGAAACTTTCCGCTACCGAAATTATCAAAAGACTGATGCTCATTGGCACACTGGCCACCATTAATGATCCGCTGGATTTTGATACTGCTTCGCTCATTTCTGAGGATTTGGGGTTTAAGGCAGAAAAGGAAATCATTATAACGAAGGAAGACATTTTATTTAACGATACGGAAGATGCAAGCGAGGACTTACGGCCTCGTCCACCGGTTGTTGTGGTGATGGGTCATGTTGACCATGGTAAAACTTCGCTGTTAGATGCCATTCGAAAGACTTCGGTTACAAGCACAGAGGCAGGCGGCATCACTCAGCATATCGGAGCCTACCATGTGGAAGCAGGCGGCAGAGTAATTACATTTTTGGATACACCGGGCCATGCAGCCTTTACTGCGATGCGTTCAAGGGGTGCTCAGGTAACGGACATTGCCATTCTGGTGGTCGCTGCAGATGATGGCATTATGCCCCAGACCGTGGAAGCCATCAATCATGCCAAAGCCGCAGGGGTAAGCATTATTATTGCCATTAATAAAATTGATAAAGAAAATGCTAATCCTGATCGGGTAAAGCAGGAGCTGACCGAGCATGAGCTGGTAGCAGAAGAATGGGGCGGCGATACCATTTGTGTACCTGTTTCTGCTATTAAGAATGAAGGCATTGACCTTCTGCTCGAAATGGTACTGCTTGTCACAGACATGAAAGAACTAAAGGCCAACCCTAACCGTAGAGCAAAGGGGACGGTCATTGAATCCAAGTTAGATAAGGGCAGAGGCCCTGTAGCAACTGTTTTGGTTCAAAACGGAACGCTAAAGACAGGTGACTTTATTGTGGCAGGCACTGCAATCGGCAGAGTACGTGCCATGGTAGATGATACCGGAAAGAGAGTATCCACTGCAGGGCCCTCTATTCCGGTGGAAATTGTAGGACTCTCAGAGGTACCCACGGGAGGAGATCTCTTCTATGCGGTAGATGATGAGAGAATGGCAAAATCTGTGGTGGAAACAAGGCGGCAGAAGGAAAAGGATGATATATTTAGTAGCCGTAAAAATGTAACGCTGGATGATTTATTCAGTCAAATCAATCAGGGCGACGTCAAAACCCTCAATATAATTGTCAAAGCGGATGTGCAAGGATCGGTTGAGGCGGTGAAGCAGTCGCTTGAAAAGCTTTCCAATGAAGAGGTGAAGCTTCACATTATCCATGGCGGTGTTGGTGCTGTCAATGAAACAGATGTCATGCTCGCGGATGCATCTAACGCCATTATTGTAGGCTTTAACGTTCGTCCCACCGTATCAGCTGTAGAGCAAGCGGCAGATAAAAAGGTGGACGTGAGACTGTACAGAATTATTTATGAAGCAATCGAAGAAATAGAAGCTGCCATGAAGGGCATGCTCACGCCGAAGTTCAAAGAGGTCATTACCGGTCACGCGCAGGTTCGTCAAGTATATAAAATTACAGGCGTGGGCAGTATTGGCGGTTGTTATATAACGGACGGAAAAATCAGTCGCAATATCTCTGTGCGCATTGTGCGAGATGGAATTGTCATTCACGAGGGTACACTTTGCTCCTTAAAGCGGTTTAAGGATGATGCGAAGGATGTAGCCGAAGGATATGAATGCGGCATTGGTATTGAAAAGTTCAATGATATAAAAGAAGGCGACGTGATTGAAGGCTTTATCATGGAGGAAATAGAAAGGTAAGTTATGTTATACGATAGAACAGATAGAATAAACGAAGAAGTCAAAAGAGAACTAAGTGAAATATTGCGCCGACTAAAGGATCCACGCATTCCCGAGTTTACTACGGTCGTGGCAGTAGAAGTGACAAAAGATTTAAAGTTTGCAAAGGCATATATCAGCGTCATGGGGGATGAACAAAAGCGAAAAGAGGCGATCAAGGGACTGACCGCTGCCGCCGGGTTCATCCGCCGAGAAATTGGAAAATGTGTACAGCTGCGGGCACTGCCTGAGTTTCACTTTGTGCTGGACGAGACCATCAGTTACGGTGCGCACATCAATCAAATTCTCAGCACAATTGAGCATCCGAAGGAAGAGAAAAACGATTAGGGCACAAAGCGAGCACTTTGGGGTGCAAAAGCCAATTTTAGCGAAAGGAAAGGTTATGTAAATGACATTGGACGAGCTTTCGAAAATCATTTTATCGGCTGGGCATGTAGGTATTATTACTCATACCAATCCCGACGGCGATGCCCTTGGCAGTAGCTTTGGGCTAAAATATGCACTTGAAAAAATAGGAATTCATGCAACCGTCATTTTAGAGTGTCCCATGCCAACAACTTTTCAGTTTATGGACTGGGAATATCGCCTTGCGCAGGAGAATGCCTATGATCTTGTTATTGCACTTGACTGTGCAGATAAGGAGCGCACGGGCATATGCAAACCAATATTTGAAGCGGCTCCTCAAAATATGGTCATTGATCATCACCGAACAACCCCGCCATATGGGCACTTCAACTACATTCAGCCGGCGGCCTGTGCCACCGGAGAGATTGTATTTCATCTCATCGAGCAAATGAATATTCAACTGGATGAGAAAATTGCAAGTGCACTGTATATTGCCATTACAACAGACACCGGCAATTTCAGCTATGCCAATACAACGGCAGATACTTTTCTTGTAGCGGCTCGGCTGGCACAAACAGGGATTCATATTGCTTATATCAGAAGAATGGTGTTTGATGTTGCATCCTTAGAGCGGCTGCGCATGCAGGCGGAGGCGGTGCTTGGGACTCGGCTTGCCTGCAATGGGCGGCTGGCCATTATGGAACTTAGCCGTGCACTGATGGATAAGTATGATACGACGGAAGAGGATGCAGAGGGGCTTGTCTCTTATGGGCGCAACATTGCAGGCGTGGAAGCCGCCGTACTGCTCAAGCAAAGGAACGAAAAGGAAATCAAGGTGAGTCTTCGCTCTAATGATTTTGTGGATGTATCCGAAATTGCCGCATCTTTTGGTGGCGGAGGACATATCAGAGCAGCGGGCTGCACATTACATACCACCTTATCTCAAGCGGCGCAGTCCATGATTGTAGCATTTGAAAGGGTATTGTAAGATGGATGGCGTAATCAATGTCAATAAGTCTTCGGGGATTACCTCGTTTGGCGTTGTCAGTAAAATAAAAAAAATATTCGGAACAAAAAAAGTAGGGCACACAGGAACGCTTGACCCCCAGGCGGAGGGTGTGCTTCCAATTTGTATAGGCAAAGCCACAAAGGCAGTCGAACTGCTCACAGGGGCGGACAAGGCATATACCGCACGTATTCGCCTGGGCATGACAACCGATACACAGGATATTTGGGGCACAGCTATCACGCAAAGCGCTGTCCACCTCACGAGGCAAGAATTGGAAAAGGCGCTGGCCAGTTTTCGTGGGAATATCATGCAGCTGCCTCCCATGTATTCCGCCATTCGGATTGACGGTAAACGATTATATGAATTGGCGCGTCAAGGCTTGGAGGTGGAACGCACGCCAAGGCAGGTATGCATTCATTCCCTTGAGCTTACCGATTTTGATGGGTGCGAGGGGTCATTGCAGGTAGTATGCTCAAAGGGTACATATATTCGTACGCTGTGCAGTGATATCGGGCAGATACTGGGCTGTGGCGCGGTGATGTCTTCGCTGACAAGAACAAGAAGCGGCATGTTTTTATTGCAAGATGCAATGACCCTTCTGCAAATTGAACAGCAGGTGCAAAAGGAGGGGGCGCAAAAATGCCTCATTCCCGTGGATAAGCTATTTGAAACATATCCTGCCCTGCATATGAACAAAGAGGACGAAAGCCTTATTCGATGCGGCTGCGCTATTCGCATGGGGGATTTTTTGCCCGGAACATATCGCGCATATGGCGAAAACGAGATTTTTCTGGGCGTAGGCGAAACAAGAGGCGAGATAGGCATGCAAACCTTTCATATGGTGAAAAGATTTTTTGGTGGGTGAGAATTTGAAAATCATAACATCTGATATGCACATGGATTATGCAAAGGGCACAGCAGTAGCGCTGGGTAGCTTTGATGGACTGCACAAGGGGCATACTGCCCTCATTGAAAGAGTCATTACGTTGGCAAAGGAGCGCCGAATTGCTTCGGTGGTATATACCTTCTCGACCCATCCTATGGAAGTGCTGGGGAAGGAGATAAGACTTATTACGCCGCTTGAGATCAAGGCGGAAATATTGGAAAAAATGGGAGTGGACATGTTGTATTTACAGCAAATATCCGCTCCGTTTATGCAAAAGAAGCCGGAGGAATTTGTGCAGGACATTTTGTTTTCCTCACTGCATGCAAAATGCATTGTTGCCGGCTATAATTTTAAATTTGGCAAAGATGCCGGCGGCACAGCGGCAGATTTATCGCAGCTATGCCATGCGCATGACATAACATGTGAGATTATGCAGGAGCATACTGTTCGCGGCGAGCACATCAGTAGCAGTGCCATCCGAGATTACATCGAAAAAGGTCAGGTAAAGATGGCAACCCGGCTGATGGGTAGGCCTTTTATGATGCGAGGGATCATCATAAGGGGTAGGCAGGAGGGCAGAAAAATCGGCTATCCTACTGCGAATATAGTGCCTTTAAAGGGAATTGTTTTGCCTGCAAAAGGGGCATATGCAGCAGGGGTGAAAATAGATGGTAGGCTACATATGAGCATTGTCAATGTGGGCTATGCACCTACCTTTGGGATTAATGAACTCGTTATCGAGGCACATATTTTAGATTTCGACGCAGACTTGTACGGACAAACCATGGATGTATATTTTTTAGAAAAGTTAAGAGATGAGGAGAAGTTTGAAAGTGTTGCAAAGCTAAAGGAGCGCCTGAAGAAGGACGAAGTGTTTGCGCGGGCACTTGCAAAGAGTATAAAAATGATAGATGGGATAATGTTTTAAGGAAAAAACCATTTGCTATGTAAATTTATTGTAACTTCATGCCTTGTCCGGTTGACAAATGCAGAGTTAGAATATATAATATATAAGGTAGAAGATTATTTTTTTGATATTGATGGAGGTGACAGGCAGTGGACGCGGACCGAAGTTGCGGTACTCAAATGCATAAAACAATTCCGGGTACATTTTGCCTGTAGCAAATTCTGCCCGGAACAAGGCGAAGACCGCAAGAAGCTTCTTTTCAGCTTCTTTGAAGGGTTTTTGTTCATGTTTTGTACTCTTTGAAAGAGTGCGGGAAAGGGGCGGATAAAGATGATTAAGTACTACATAAGCACCGGCGGTGTGGTTTCAGAGATTGAAGAGATTATAGATGGTTGCTGGATTAATGTTGTGGCACCGGATGATGATGAAATTGAAGAAATTATTCAAAAACTTGGACTGGATGAAGGCTTTGTAAAAGCGGCACTTGATGATGAGGAAACCTCTCGTATTGAATCGGAGGAAGATCAAAAGCTTTTGATAATTGATATACCCATGGCAGAAAAGGAAAATAATAATATTATATACTGTACCTTGCCGCTTGGTTTTGTGGTAACAGAAAAAAATATTATTACCATATCCTTAAGAGAGAGCAGTGTGCTCAAAGAATTTACGGCAGGCATGGTGAAAAATGTTAATATTGAAATGAAAAGCCGATTTATTATGCAGATCTTTTTCAAGGTCGCAACCAGATATCTGCAATACTTAAAGCAGATAGACCGCTTGGCGGGCAATATTGAAAAGCAATTGCATAAATCCATGAAAAATAAGGAACTCATTCAACTGCTTGATTTGGAGAAGTCATTGGTGTTTTTCACCACTTCATTAAAAGCAAATCATCTTACCATGGAAAAAATTCTGCGCGGCAGATTTATAAAACTGTATGAGGATGACCAAGAGCTATTGGAAGATGTTTTAATAGAAACCAAGCAGGCCATTGAAATGTCCGATGTGTACAGTAATATTTTGAGCGGTACGATGGACGCATTTGCATCCATTATCTCAAACAATTTAAATATTGTGATGAAATTTTTAGCCGCCATGACCATTGTGATGGCAGTACCTACCATTGTGGGTAGTATTTACGGCATGAATGTAACCAATTTGCCGTATCCCACCTTCGGCTTTGCAATATCGGTTGCAGGAGTGCTGACGCTGGCCATTGTTATTTGGCTGTGGTGGAGAAAAATGTTCTAATTTTAAGCTGAAATATATTTGAAGATGGGCTGATTATATGATGAGTTTGATTTTTACCACAGCAGGGCTTCTTGCCCTTGCTGTGGTATTGTATTCTTATTTGGAAACAAAAATGCTAATGGTGAAGCATCTTGAAATTTACAATGCGATTTGTGAGCTCAAAGGCAAACGAGTGGTGATTTTTGGGGATACCCACGTGGGCGGCGTAACACCGGTTACCCGACTGCGCAAATGGATAGAATGCATCAATGCCCAAAAGGGTGATTATGTATTTTTTGTAGGGGATCTGCCGGATAAGTGGCGAAGTGATTATGAAGAATTACAAAAAAAAACAGTCACATATCTTAGTGACATAAAGGCCACAAAAGGGAAATATGCCGTGCTTGGCAACAATGATCTGCATATGAAAGAAGCGGCCCGGTATGCAGTTACCAGTTTGGAGGCCGGTGGCTTTGTGTTGCTGATAAACAGCGGGAGGCAGCTTTGCCCCGGCGCATATCTTGGAGGGATTACCGGCCAGAAGCAGTACTGCCCTGGAGTTATCGACAAGGCGATGGCGGGGGCGAAGGCAGGGGATTATAAGATCCTGCTCTCTCACCTGCCGGATGTCGCCGATGAAGCCGCAGAAAAAGGAATAGACTTGCAGTTTTCGGGGCATTCCCATGGCGGGCAAATTTATGTGCCGTTCATGCAAAGAATGCTCCGTCCGGTGGGCGCGAAAAAATATTATCGGGGCACATATCAAATCAGTCCCAAAACCACACTGCACATCACCTCAGGTCTAGGGGTGCATACGGTGCCATTTCGTCTTTTTACGCCGCCGGATATTACCGTGATTGATTTTTTGTAAAGTCTAGCCCAGGCTTTGTGGCATTGGCGGCTCTGTAGCAGCGAGGAGAGGTGCCGGTTTGACTTTTGAAAAAGCGTGAAAAATAATATGGATCACAAAAGTCCAAAGTATCCGCGATTTCAGCGATGGATAAATTAGTAGTAAGCAGCATTTGCTGTGCTTTATCTGTCAGCATTTTTTCAATATATGGCTTCAGCCCTATGCCCGTATCCCTTCGAAAGTTTTTCGAAAGGGTGCCGGGGCAATAGCTTAGGCTAAGTGCAATATCTTTGATTTTCATTCTGCTACTCAGGTTATCCTTCACATAGGATAAAAGCGGCATATATTTCTTATTCATCATGCTACAACGAGGAATCCCCATTTGCTCGCACAAGGTCTCAAATTGAGCGGTCACATCCATGAGTCCTGCCTTGAACGCAAACAAGGAACCCTCCGTCATTTGATGGGACAGCTTCCTGCTTTGTGCTATCGAATAGGGCAGTCGCAAGCAACGATGCAGGTTTTCAAACACATCGGTCCCGGGGAATAGCTCTGCTGAAAAATGAACATACAGCTTGTGAATAAAGGAAGTGCATCGATAGCTAAATGTGGTGCCTGCCGGAATGAGATAGACATGCCCGGCAGGCAGCGGCGTGGTTTCCTCCGGCCCTTCCACATATCCATCTCCGCCAAGCACAAAGTAAAGCCTGTGAAAGGGAGAGGTAGTGTGCATAAAACGCCACCGCTTGTCCCACTTTGAATGACCCATATCAAACACATGGATATGAATATTGTTGATTTTTTCAATTTGCTCAAGATATTTATTCTCAATCATGCTAAAAAGTCCATTTTTCTATCTTTTTTTTTCATTTTATTTCTGTAGCACTTACAGTATAATACACATGAATAAAGATGTCAACACTCATTCTGCATATTTTTTAGCTCATGCAGAAAAACACATTTTCAGGAGTGATTAAATGTCATATCAAGACGGATGGGCAGCCATTCACCTTCAAATGCCGGACAGAGTGCCGCGCACCGAATATTCGGTTGAAAGCCACTGGGAACTTGTTAATTTGGTTTTAGGTACAAAGATTACACCAAACTCTCCGGCACCAGAGAGGACTGCGGCTTCCATGCAGTTTATGAAAGCGTGGAATATGGATTTTCGTTTTAATGTTCGCATTTTTGCGGCTATTTTTGGAGATTATAGAACAAAAATGGGACATGCGGCTTATGCCGCAGGAGCCGTGGACTATAGGGACGATAGAGGATCACCATTTCAAGAGCCGGAGGATGTTTTGGCTTTTGACCCGTGGGAAGTGTTTGGAAAAAAAGATAAAAAAGAAATTATAAGGATGTATGACGACCATTATGACGAGCAGCAGAAGCAAAATGATGATATCGTCAACATGACCGGCGTATATGTTACCGGTATGTCGGGCGCCATTGATCTGTTCGGCTGGGATATGCTCCTCTTGGCGGCCGGGGTAGACAGTGACGGCTTTGGTGAGGTGATGAACCGCTATGAAAGCTGGATTGGGCAGTACTTTGAAGCCTTGGCAGCGTGCAAGAGCCCTGTGATTATGGTGCATGACGATATTGTATGGACCGAAGGTGCCTTTTTGCATCCGGATTGGTATAGAAAATACTTATTCCCAAATTACAAGAAAATGTTTGCACCCATTATCGAAAGCGGCAAACGACTGATATACACATCGGACGGCAACTATACCGAGTTTATTGACGATATCGCCCAGTGCGGCGTGCACGGCTTTGTGATGGAGCCACTCACGGATATGAAATATATTGCTGAAAAATACGGAAAGACTCATGTGTTTGTGGGCAATGCCGATACCAATGTGCTACTCAGGGGCACAAAAGAAGATATTTATAACGAGGTGAAGCGGTGTATGGATATCGGAAAAAGCTGTCCCGGATTTTTCATGGCGGTGGGCAATCACATTCCATCCAATACACCGATAGAAAATTGTTTATATTATAATGAAGTATACGAAAAACTCTCCAAACGGTAAAAGACAAGTGCATTTAGGTATATGGGTAATGTTATAGGTGGTATAGAAAAAATGCAGGATAATCTTTTTAGAAAGCAAATAAAAATTGCAAAATAATACAATTGAGAAGAAATGAGGAGTGATCACATGTCATATCAAGACGGATGGGCGGCCATTCACCTTCAAATGCCGGACAGAGTGCCACGCACCGAGTATTCGGTAGAAAGCCATTGGGTGCTTGTCAATCAAATTCTTGGCACCGCAATTACGCCCCAATCACCGGTAGAGGAGAGAATAGCGGCATCTGCACGCTTTATGAAAGCATGGAACTTTGATTTTCGCTGGAATGTCCGTATCAGTGCAGGGATATTCGGCGATCACCGTACCAAAATGGGTCATGCGGTGTATGCCGCAGGCGGTGTGGATTATCGGGATGATAGGGGTTCGCCCTTTCAGGAGCCGGAGGATGTTTTGGCTTTTGACCCTTGGGAAGTATTTGGTAAAAGAGATAAAAAAGAAATTATCAAAATGTATGACGACCATTATGATGACCAGCAGAGGCAAAACGATGATATTGTGAATATGACCGGCGTATATGTGTCCGGCATGTCCGGTGCCATTGATCTGTTCGGTTGGGATATGTTGCTGATGGCAGCAGGGATTGACAGTGACGGCTTTGGCGAGGTAATGAACCGCTATGAAAGCTGGATTGGTCAGTATTTTGAAGCCTTGGCAGAGTGTAAAAGCCCCGTGATTATGATTCATGATGATATCGTATGGACCGAAGGCGCATTTTTACATCCCGACTGGTACAGAAAATACTTATTCCCTAATTATAAAAAGCTGTTTGCTCCCATTATTGAAAGCGGCAAACGCCTGATTTACACATCGGACGGCAACTATACCGAGTTTATTGATGATATTGCCGGGTGTGGCGTGCACGGCTTTGTGATGGAGCCACTCACCGATATGAAATACATCGCTGAAAAATACGGAAAAACACATGTATTTGTGGGAAATGCAAACACCAATATTCTGCTGCGTGGCTCGAAAGAGGATATTTATAACGAAGTCAAGCGTTGTATGGATATCGGCAAGAGTTGCCCCGGCTTTTTCATGGCAGTGGGTAATCATATTCCGGCCAATACACCGGTAGAAAACTGCCTTTATTATAATGAGGTATACGAGAAGCTCTCGAAACGCTAAAGAGCAGCGGTGCTCGCGAAAACTACATTTTGGCAAGCAAGTAAAAAATATGCGCCGGCAAGAAAAGGGTCATTACCCAAAGCTTGCCGGCGTTTTCTTGCGCACCAAAATAAACCCATGCTACTTTTGGTATCCATATTGCATAGATATGCCGGGATTTAAAAAAGTAAATGAGTATCGAAGAGATAATGATATTCAGGATGCGGTGGATTTTCTGTTACTTTTTGAAATTTTGAGACCTTTGTACCTTCTCACGCAGCAGTAACAATTCAAGGTAATTTTCCAACAAAACAAGACTTTCTTGCGATAAAAATTGGATGCCTGAAAATAAAGATGATAGCTGTGTGTTGCTCTGGCTGATTTTGTCATTTCCTAGTAAAAAATCGGTAGTGGTATCTAAAATATTTGCAATTTTCACAAGTGTTTGATAGTCAGGTTGGCGCAGCGTGTTCTCATAATTTCGGTAGGTTGTGATAGCAATACCGATCCTACTTGCAACATCCATCTGCGAGAGGCCCATAAGCTCCCGAAGTTTTCTTAAATTTTGACTAAACATAACACGAACCTTCCTTGGATACGGCTTCTATTGTATAAATTCTTCCCCCTTAGTTGCGAAAAATACTATGTAGTAATATAAATTCATTATTTTATTAGGTATATATAATTATATTATAACAAAAAATCTTTAATTATGCACTATAAAATTCGTAATGAATTTGAAATATATAAAAAAACACAAAATGAGTTGACAAAAGCCGAAATTTGTTTTATAATAATTCACGAAAGCCATAGAGCAATGGCAAAGAAAAATAATACAGGAGGGGTTTATAATGAAAACAGCACGCAAAGCAATTGCAAGCACTCTTTGCGCCATCTTCGTTTTAGGTGTTGTTGGTGTGTCGGCTGCATGGGAAAACGCAGGATACGACATTTCGCCCGCGGCAGTAAGCAGCGGTGAATTTGCTAAGATCTATAACGAATTTGAAAACAGCGAGTGGACTGGAAACACAAAGAAAGTTGTCTTAGGAGCAACAGACATCGCTTGGAAAGCAGAAGGATTTGAAGCAGCGTATCCTCATGCCGGCTACAATAGGCTTTATCTGGAAGGAAATGCACAACCGATAACACAATACAATGGTGTTTTCCCTCAGTGGGAAACAAGATTTCAAGATGTATTTTGGGAAGTGAAAGCTCCTTATAGCATCTACCAAAGACAACAGACCAATATTCCTGGCCGCGGATGGTCTTGGGATTGGGGCAATCCTGCACTTGGAATTGCAGACAGCAAGGTGTTTTTTGACTCAGGAAAAGATGCAGCAGTAGATGTTTCATACAAAAAGCTTGGTTTTGCAAACTTAACACTTGACGGAATTGAAGTAGATGCAATAAAAGACGGAGCAAAAATTGATGCAATGTACAAAGCAAGCGGATATAACAAACAGTCATTAAACGATTTGTTGAAGGGTACGTATGCCAATGCTGAGCAGGCATTAAGTGCAAAAGATGCAAAAGGCAATTTTGTATTAACTGACGATACTATCGCAAAAATGATTCCCCTTGTTGAATCAAAAATATTAACCGGTCCCTCTATTGAAGGAGATTCCGGCAAGAAAGATTTAGCAGAATTATATGTGAAGTATTTCGGACAAGGTTGGAGCTGGGATCCTATTGTTCGCTTCAATTATTCTTATATCAAAGATTGCCAAACAATATTTGTAACTCCTTCTATTTCATGGACTGCACAGATGTATGAATGGCAAGATAATCCCACCAGTGCAATTAAAGCGTATAAGTATTATCAATATCTTATCGTTGAAGGCATTGCAATGGATGGTAGCATTGTTGTGAAAGATGGCGTTGAATACAAGAAGCCTTACATCTATCGCTATACCGGCGGAACAGCTACACCTTCATTAAATGAAATCCCGAATAAGTCTCCTACCACCGGCACTATTCATCCTAAATCGGCAGGCGGGGCTTAATCAAAACAGATTTCAAACATAATTAGCACAAAAAGCGGGGGCGGAAATTTTTCGCCCCTGCTTTTGAATAGAAATTTAAATCGGAAACCATACCAATCAATTTCACAACGCATTTGCCATAGTGAAAATAAATCGAGATGGGAAAATAGCGACAATAAAATTTTTTGATTATCTTTTTTAGCATAATAGAACTTGCAACTGATTGCCGGTTATGGTATGATCAGTATGCTCCACTTGAAGCCACGCTTCTTGGCGCAAGATAACCAAATAACAAGCAAAGGTTGGTATGTACATGCGAGAGAAAACAACAAAATTCAGAGTTTTTATTATGATTGCTATGGGACTTGCACTAATATTGATTTTGAATGCATCTTTGGTATCCATTAATTTAGCAGGACTAAGATATACAAAAGGTCTTGCGGGAATATTGAAAGCACAATGCTATCAAACGAATGTTTTGATAGAAGACATGAGCAAAGCAGATTTTCGTTATGACATCAAATATCTGTACCACAGCATTTTCAAGCAAAGACTTGTAGATTATGCAAATGGATATTATATTGATTTGCCAAAGAACATGAAGCTTGATTTTTCTTTGAGCGGAACATACATAAAAGGTGCAAATAAGAATATGGAAGTATTCATTTCTCAGGAATACTCTCCCTATGATGATGTTGTAGGTTATATTGATCATTATATGAACCGATTTGTCACAGCTCCTGCGTATCAATTGGCCAATCGTATTACCCAGCATGAGGATATCCTTACAAACATGGATGGGAAATATGTGCGTATGACCGGCATCACCCGAACTCCTGCACAAAATAGCGAAATAAAGCTGAATAGTTACACCTATGCATATATATTTGATGCAAAATTTTCGCGCGTTTTCTATCGTATCATGATTAAGCAAGATCGATATAACAAAGCGGAAATTGATAAGGTAATCAAATCCTTTTCGGTTATCGATCGCGTAGGCAAACCAATATCTCGCATAGATACAAAACCGGTGTTGCCAAATTGGAATGAAGAAACATCGAAGTTCTATCAAAGCCTCACAAACCGAGAAGATATTATGTGGGGAGTATATACCCATAAGCTTATTACGGAAAATGGGATTAGTCCTGAAATATTCAATTTAGAAAGTAAGCTAAATTATACCTTTCCTTTGTGTATGGGATATGTGTATCTCAGTGAGCAGCCTCCAATAAAAGGATTAACGGAGGCATACGAAAAAGGAAAGATTACAGAGCTTACTGTTCAAATTTCGACTGTAGACAATCAGGGACTGGATAGCAGTAAAAATCCAAACTTTGAAGTTTTAGATGGAGAAAAGGACGAGACAATCAGAGGGTTTGCAAGAGCAATTAAAGCCTTTTCTCATCCGTTGCTGCTCAGGCTCAATAATGAAATGAATACAGACTGGACCTCATATGCAGGAGTGGTCACCTTGCAGGATCCGGAGATATACAAGCAGGTGCACGCAAGGGTTTATAAAATATTTCAAGAAGAGGGTGTGGACAATGTCATTTGGATATTCAATCCTCAATATGGCAATTATCCACCCGCAAGCTGGAATAATTATTTAACATATTACCCCGGCAATAAACAGGTTCAACTTTTAGGCATTACCAAATACAATACCGGGAATTACTACAAGGATGTTTTTGGTGAAAAATGGGAGTCCTTTAAAACAATGTATGATGATGCGGAGAATTTGTACAAACAAAATTTTGCCGATATACCCTGGATTATCACTGAATTTTCATCCAGTTCCATTGGTGGGAATAAAGCCAATTGGATTAAAAATATGTTTGCAGACATTGGCAAATACAAAAATATCAAAGCAGCTGTTTGGTTTAATTTTGCCGATTCAGATTTTCGAGAAGGCAAAAAGGGAGTGGTATCCAGGCCCTATTTTTTAGATGAAACACCCGAGACCACAGAAGCATTTAAGGAAGGCCTGAGCGGCAAAAAGATGGAAGAGAGGCTACCGGAAACAGAAGAGATACCAAAGACAAAATAATAAATATTGGGAGGCTTAATCATGGGAGCATTTTTTGGAATTATCGGGCTACTCAGTTTTATCGGGTTTGTGGTATATCTGATTATTGGAATGATAAAAAAGCAACCAAAGAAGAACATGATGATAGGGCTTGGTATTTCTTTGGCAGTCTTTTTTCTTGGCATAGCACTAACTCCTGCAAATGATGCGCGGCCGGCCGGGAGCACGCAAACCTCAAGCGCTGCCAAGCAGAAGGAACCGGAGCTTACCGCTGAAGAAAAGCAGGTAGCGGCAGAAAAAAAAGCTGCGGAGGAACAGGCGAGACGAGAAGAGCAGGAACGACTTGCAAAGGAAGAAAAGGTAAGGCAAGCCGAGATAGAAAAGAAAACAGAGAGCGAATATAAGGCTGCTGCAGGATCGTATACCTATAAGGAAATAGCAAGAAACCCGAGTGACTATATAGGCAAAAAGGCGGTTTTTGTTGGTAAGGTTATTCAGCTAATGGAAAGCGGGAAAATTGTCGCCTTAAGGGTTAATGTCACAAAAGGAAGCTATGGCATCTATTCGGATACCATCTATGTCAATTATATCAAAAAGGATGAAAATGAGGCCAGAATACTGGAGGATGATATCATCAAAATCTATGGAGAATGTGATGGTATAAAAACCTATACATCCACCATGGGCGGCGAAATTTCCATTCCGCAAATCAATATGAAATACCATCAAATTATTCAATAGCAGAGGTGAAGCATGAA
>CAZQDP010000020.1:0-25121 GCA_964592375.1 uncultured Eubacteriales bacterium
GCACATTTGTGTGCGCATTTTCTTCGCAAATAGCACTTATTGCATTTTCAGAGTGTGCTTTGCTTCAATATTTTGATTTTTTTTGCCTATGCATCATCCGCATGGGTTTTTTTGTGTTGTTTATGAAAAAACTCTAAAAATGTATTGAATAATCTTTTTCTATATGGTATAATGCTTCTTATATATATAAATATTATAATACTCAAATTAGCCCTATCTTTACGAAGATGTGGGCATTTGCCATGGTAAGGAGTTTAGAAATGTCGGATATCAATGGATTATGGAATGATATATTGGAAATACTGAAAAAGGAAGTGTCTGGGGTATCTTTTACCACATGGTTTCAGCCCCTCACTCCCATCTGCCTCAAGGGTGATGTGATTACCGTATCTGCGGCGATGGAGTTTTCTAAAAATATGATTGAATCACGCTATAAGGATTTACTTGCCAACTGCGCCTCACAGGTCGCAGGGATTGCCCTGAAGGTCAATGTTGTGTTGGAATCGGATTTGCAGCAGAGCGCGCCCGAGCAGCAGCAGGTGCGTCAATTAGAGCAGAGCGAGCTTTTCCGTGCCGGCATTAACCCCAAATATACCTTTGATACTTTTGTGGTAGGCAGCTCTAACCGTTTTGCCCATGCCGCTTCGCTTGCTGTGGCGGAAACGCCGGCACAAGCATATAATCCTCTTTTTCTTTATGGAGGTGTGGGACTTGGGAAAACACATTTAATGCATGCCATCGGCAATTTTATTTTCTCACAGACTCCAAATGCTAAGGTCATGTATGTATCCTCTGAAAAGTTTACCAATGATTTGATTTCCTCTATTCGCGAGAACAAAAATGAGGAGTTTCGCAATACATATCGAATGACGGACGTACTGCTGATTGACGATATTCAGTTTATTGCCGGAAAGACCCAGACGGAGGAAGAGTTCTTTCATACCTTCAATCATCTGCATCAAGCCAATCGTCAGATTGTGATTTCTTGCGATCGGCCACCAAGTGAACTTAGCAGCTTAGAGGAGCGATTGCGCTCCAGATTTGAATGGGGCCTTACCTGCGACTTGCAGCCACCCAATTACGAAACGAGAATGGCCATTTTGCAGAAAAAATGTGTGAGTGAAAATTTATCTATTCCTGAGGATGTTATTAAATATATTGCAGAAAAGATAGAATCCAATATAAGGGAGCTTGAAGGCGCACTGACCAAAATCAATGCATTTTGCAGATTGGAAGGCAGACCCATTACGGTGGACAATGCGTCCATGCTGCTAAGAGATCTGCATGCCGGTTTAAAATCCAGGGTGTACACCCTGCGCAATATTCTCGATAAGGTTTCTGAATATTTTGATGTTTCCGGCGAGGATCTTCTTTCTCAAAAGCGGACGAAGGAAATTTCCACCGCAAGGCATTATGCCATGTATTTATGCCGCAAGCACATGGACTATTCATTACCGAGAATAGGCAGTGAATTTGGAGGGAGAAACCATACCACCGCCATGCACGCCATTGAAAAGCTAGAGGAGGAAATAAAATCTTCTCAGGAGTCAAAAGCCACCTATGATGCATTGCTAAAGCTTATTGAAGGCTAAGAAAATAAAGAGGCACAGCCCAAAGTCGATAGTGCCTTGGCAGGGCAAAAAAGCGAAGTTTGAAGGAGGTATAGAATTTGAAATTTTTATGCGAAAAAAACATACTGTTAGAAGCGCTCGTCGCTGCGCAGAGGGCCTCTGTATCCAGCCAGTTGCTGCATACGGTTGACTCTATTTTGGTGCAGGCAGAGGATACACTTAAAATTTTAGGAAATAATTTGGAAATCGCAGTGGAATATGAGGTACCTGCCTCCGTACAGGTGCCGGGCAGCGTTGCAGTCAATGCCAAAAAAATATGTGAAATCGTACGCCGCATGCCGGAAGGGCTGATTGAATGGTTTGTCAACGATCAGTTAAATATCAATATCAAATGCAAGGAAGCGGATTTTGATATTATGGGTCTGCCCGGCGAAGACTATCCTGAAATTCCCGAATTTGAAGGCACTTGCTCCTTTGGCACCACCTCCGAAGTGCTCTCCAGCTTAATTCGTCATACCTCCTTTGCCGTAAGCCAGAATGACAGCAAGCCGGTGCTGACCGGTATGAAAATGGAATTGGAAAACAGCAGTCTGAAGCTTATTGCGGTAGACGGGTACCGACTTGCCATGAAAAGCGAAAAAATTGGCGACACTGGTCTGCAACTGCACTGCATTATTCCCGGCCGGTCTATGAGCGATTTACTTAAAATTATGAAGGCTCCCGATGAGCTTACAGTGTCCATCGGTACAAAGCATATATTATTTACCTTTGGTGGGTGTAAATTCTTATCCCGCCTTTTAGATGGCGAATTTATTAATTATAGCAATATTCTTCCCACGGAGGAAAAATATGTGGCGGTCCTTCCCACTGCAGAACTGCTACTTGCCATTGAAAGAATTGCCCTTATTGCAGACGACTCGGATGTTGGCAAAACACCGGTTAAGCTGAAATTCAAGGATGATAAGCTGGTCCTTAGCTGTGCAACCCAAAAAGGAAGGGTGACGGATATCCTTGAAGTTGCCTCCAATTTCGAGGAGGACTTTGAAATGGGCTTTAATCATCGATTTTTGCTCGATGCGCTTCGAGCCGCTGAGGTGGAGCAGGTAAAGCTACTACTCACCTCCCCCATTAATCCCGTGGTAATCAAGCCCACTGACGATAATGCAGATGCGTTTTTGTATATTGTTCTCCCTGTACGTCTTCGGAGCTGATGCGAAAGGAATGAAAGCTGATTTGACCCCCATTACAATTCACACGGAATATATTACACTAGGTGCACTCATTAAATTCTGTTCCATCGCCTCGAGTGGCGGACAGGCAAAGGATATGATAAGTGGCGGCCATGCAAAAGTAAACGGAACTCCCATATACCAGCGAGGCAAAAAGCTTTATCGCGGCGATGTGATTGCCATCGATATGGACAGTAATATTGTTACCTTTATTGTGGAGTAAATATGTATATTACAGATATTTCCCTTCAAAATTTTAGAAATTATTCCGCGCAGTCACTGAGCCTGTGCAATGGGGTAAATGTGGTGTACGGCGATAATGCCCAGGGCAAGACCAATCTTGTGGAGGCCATTTTGGTTGCTTCCTGCGGAAAATCTCACCGTGCTGCCAGTGATCGGGAAATGATTAAAATCGGCAGTAGCTTCGCCGATATTGAGGTTCGGTATGTCAAAGATAACATGGAACAAACTAATTTTTTGCGCATGAACTGTGCAGGAAAAAAAATAATTAGGCTCAGTGGTGTTCCGATTAAGAAAATGTCACAACTGATGGGGCAACTCAACACGGTCATGTTTAGCCCACAGGATATGAACCTGGTGAAAGAAGGTCCCGCCCTACGTCGTCGGTTTATTGATATGTGTATCAGCGCACTGCGTCCCAAATATTTGGATGCGCTTATACGATATGGCAGTGCACTGGAGCAAAAGTCAAAGCTACTGCGTTGTCTGAAAGAAAATCCTGTCTTAGGGGATACGCTGGATGTATGGAATATGGAGCTCGCCTCGTATGGTAGCATTGTGATGTTTTATCGGCAGGAATATATCCAGAAGCTTTCACCGGTCGCAAGTGCAATGCATATGGAAATATCCGCAGTGGGTGAGCAGATGGACATGTCCTATAAGCCATCTTGCCCGGTGCATCCCTTGTGCACAGCAGAGCAAGCGCGGCAGATTTTTTTAGAGATGTTGCAAAAAATGAAGCCTCGGGAATCTGCTTGTGGACTATGCCTTGTGGGACCTCATCGAGACGATATTGTGTTTTTGGTAAGTGGTTTATCTGCCAAAATCTATGCAAGCCAAGGGCAGCAACGCACCATCGTACTTGCACTGAAGCTTTCGCAGATGGAGCTTTTTTTAGATGAAACCGGCAACTATCCGGTGCTCCTGCTGGATGATATCACAAGTGAGCTTGACAGTGCAAGGCGTAGATATCTTTTTGAAAAAATGGCAGGCCGCCAAGTGGTCATTACCTGTACGGATCCTGATCGCATTGATCTTCCCGGCGGTCGATTTTTGAAAGTGGAAAGCGGTGAAATTCATGTTTCTCCATCTGGGCAGTGATGTAATTGTGAATATGCGAGATATTATTGCAATTATGGATTTGGAAACCACAACCACCTCCGCCATATCCCGCGAGTTTTTAAAAACTGCGGAGGAGGAGGGCTTTATCCGAAATATATCCGAGGATTTGCCTCGTTCTTATATTATTACCGAACAAAGAGATCAAAGTATTATTTATATCTCTCCTATCTCCAGCGCGACATTGCTCAAAAGGTTTGATGAAGGGCAGGAGGAGAGCTTAGGGGGCATCGTGCACGGTACATAGGGCAAAAACATACTGCTTTTTGTATTTTTACTTTGCATCCACATATGAAAGGACGGCTTAAGGCTATGAACGATAAGGTAAGCGGCAATTATAATGTAGACCAAATACAAGTGCTGGAGGGCCTTGAGGCGGTGCGAAAAAGACCTGGTATGTATATCGGTTCCACCTCCGCTAGGGGTTTGCACCACCTTGTATACGAAATTGTGGACAATAGTATTGACGAGGCGCTAGCCGGTTATTGCAAAAATATTATTGTCACCATCAATGCCGACAATTCCATCACCGTGCAGGACGATGGACGTGGAATTCCAACGGGGATTCATCCCAAAATGAACATTTCCGGCGTGGAGGTGATCTTTACCGTGCTCCATGCGGGCGGCAAGTTCGGTGGTGACGGTTATAAGGTATCCGGTGGTTTGCATGGGGTGGGTGCTTCTGTTGTGAACGCACTGTCCTCCTATTTAGAGGTAGAGGTGCACAACGAGGGTCAAATTCACTTTCAAAGGTATGAGCGCGGCGCGGCCTGCGGTCCTTTACGTGTCACGGGCGACACGGACCACACCGGCACCAAAATCACCTTTATGCCAGATGAAGACATTTTTGAAGAGGTCTTGTTTGATTTTGATACACTTCTCAACCGCATGAGAGAGCAAGCCTTTTTAAATAAAGGTCTGCGCATTGTGCTTCAGGATCAACGGGAAGATGCACAGGAGGTGGAGCTGAAATACGATGGCGGCATTATTTCCTTTGTGGAATATATCAATAAGAACAAGGAACCTCTCCATGAGACTGTCATTTTCTTTGAAGGTGAACGGCAGGACTGTATGGTGGAGATTGCCATGCAGTATACCAATTCTTATAATGAAAATATCATTAGCTTTGCCAACAATATCAACACAACCGAGGGTGGTACCCATGAAACCGGTTTTAAATCTGCACTTACCAAGGTAATCAATGATTATATTCGAAAATACAATCTCTTAAAGGATAGCGACAAGAATTTAAGCGGTGAGGATGCACGTGAAGGCCTTGCCTGCATTATCAGCGTAAAGCTTCGCGAGGCACAGTTTGAAGGGCAGACCAAAACCAAGCTGGGCAATAGCGAGATTAGAGGTTTGGTGGAAAGCGCTGTTGGCGAAAAGTTAGAATCCTTTTTGGAAGAAAATCCTTCGGTTGCAAGAGCGATTATTGACAAGGCCATCACTGCCGCGCGTGCGCGCGATGCGGCCAGAAAGGCAAGGGAGCTCACTCGCCGCCAATCCGCACTGGAAAGCCTTTCACTGCCAGGTAAGCTGGCAGATTGCAGCGACCGCGACCCAAAGAATACGGAAATTTATATTGTTGAGGGTGATTCTGCAGGCGGTAGCGCAAAGCAGGGAAGAGATAGAAAGTTTCAGGCCATCTTGCCGCTGTGGGGTAAAATGCTCAATGTGGAAAAGGCTCGCATTGACAAGGTGTTTGGCAATGAAAAACTCACGCCGGTCATCATGGCGCTGGGAGCAGGCATTGGGGAGGATTTCTCGGTGGAAAAGCTTCGCTATGACAAGGTCATTATCATGGCCGATGCCGATGTGGACGGATCCCATATTCGCACACTGCTACTGACCTTCTTTTTTCGATATATGCGTCCTCTGGTGGAGGAAGGGCATGTCTATATCGCTCAGCCGCCTTTGTTTAAGGTATCCAAGGGCAGGCAGGAAACGTATGCTTATAATGAAAGAGAGCTTGAAAAGGTGCTTTCGGAAACCGGTAAGGATTGTAAAATTCAACGCTATAAAGGTCTTGGTGAAATGAACCCTTCTCAGCTGTGGGAAACCACCATGAATCCCGAATCTCGCACCATTTTGCGTGTGGAACTCGGAGATGCGGTAGCCGCCGATGAAATATTCACCATTTTAATGGGCGATAAGGTAGAGCCTCGCCGTGAATTTATTGAAGCCAATGCAAAGTATGTGAAAAATCTCGATATATAAGATGTCGGTGGTTATGGAAAAGCGTATACCAATGAGGAGTGAACAGTAATGGATTACGAAAATCAAAAAATTATCAATGTGGGTATCCAGAAGGAAATGAAAAAGTCCTATATCGACTACGCCATGAGTGTTATCGTGGGGCGTGCACTTCCCGATGTGCGTGACGGATTAAAGCCCGTGCATCGTCGTATCCTATACACCATGTATGAAGCAGGTACAACACCCGATAAACCGCATAAAAAATGCGCCGCCACCGTTGGCGATGTGCTTGGAAAGTACCATCCCCATGGCGATGCCGCTGTCTACGACAGTATGGTGCGTATGGCGCAGGACTTTTCTCTTCGCTATCCCTTGATAGACGGACATGGTAACTTCGGTTCCGTGGATGGAGATAATGCGGCTGCCTATCGTTATACTGAAGCACGTATGGCAAAGCTTGCCACAGAGATGCTGACGGACATTGAAAAAGAAACGGTGGATTTTGCGCCAAACTTCGATGAAAGCTTAAAAGAGCCCACCGTACTGCCGGCACGATTCCCCAATCTGTTGCTGAACGGCTCTTCGGGCATAGCCGTTGGTATGGCAACGAATATTCCGCCACACAATTTAACCGAGGTGTCCAATGGGATTATCGCTCTGATTGACAATCCCGATATTGGAATTGATGAGCTGATGGTACATATCAAGGGGCCCGATTTTCCCACCCATGGTATCATTATGGGTACCAAGGGCATTCGGGATGCGTATGAAACGGGTAGAGGCAGAATTATCGTACGCTCCAGAGCGGAAATTGAGGAATATGGCAACAATCGCGAGGCCATTATTGTAACGGAGATCCCCTATCAGGTCAACAAAGCCAAGCTCATTGAAAACATTGCGGAGCTTGTAAAGGATAAGCGCATAGAAGGAATATCCGATTTGCGTGATGAATCCGATCGCGATGGCATGCGCATTGTCATTGAACTGAAAAAGGATGCCAATGGCAATGTCATTCTCAATCAGTTGTATAAATATACCCAGATGCAGGACAGCTTTTGTGTGAATATGCTTGCCTTGCAAAACAATCAACCAAAGGTTATGAACTTAAAGCAAATTTTAGAGGCATATGTCCTGCATCAGGAGGATGTCATCATCCGCCGCACTCGCCATGATTTGGCAAAGGCAGAGGCAAGGGCACATATTTTAGAAGGATTGAAAACAGCCATTGATCATATTGACGAGGTCATTGAAATCATTAAAAAGTCTGCCAGCATTCCCGAATCTAAGTTAAATCTTATTGAACGATTTGCCTTTACCGATTTGCAAGCCCAGGCTATTATTGAAATGCGTCTTGGCAGGTTGTCAGGTCTTGAAAGAGGAAAAATCGAAAATGAGCTTAGCGAAATTGCACTGACGATTATTTACTTAAAATCCATTTTGTCGGATACAAGCCTTTTGCGCACTATTATTAAGGATGAGCTCATCGCCATCCGCGACAAATACGGCGATACACGTTGGACGGATATTACCGCAGTTGTGGATGATATTGACATAGAGGATTTAATCCCAATTGAAGAAAATGTGATTACCCTAACCCATTTCGGCTACATTAAGCGCCAGCCGGTGGATACCTATCGCAGTCAGAGACGAGGCGGCAGAGGCATTACCGCACTGTCTACCCGTGAGGAGGACTTTACCAAGGAGCTGTTTGTGGCCTTCTCCCATGACCATATTTTATTCTTTACCAATATGGGTCATCTGCACAGAATTAAGGCATATCATATACCCGTTGCCGGCAGGCAGGCAAAAGGCACTGCCATTGTCAATCTGCTCTCACTTGAGGCAGGGGAATATATTACTGCCATTGTCCCCGTTAAAAAGTTTGAGGATGATAAATTCCTCATTATGCTCACAAAGTATGGCGTCATGAAAAAAACGGAGCTGCAAAAGTATAATTCCGTGAAAAAGAGCGGACTGAATGCCATTACTTTAGATGAGGGCGATGAGCTACTGCGCGTAAAGATGACAGATGGCAACTGCGAGGTTGTGATTGGCACCTACAATGGAATGTCCATTCGTTTCCATGAGCAGGATGTGCGTGATATGGGCCGTCAGGCTCGTGGCGTTCGGGCCATCCATCTGCGCCCCGGCGATTATGTGGTTGGTATGGCACTGGTCAAAGAAGGAGCACAGCTTCTGAGTGTAACCCAAAAGGGCCTTGGGAAAAAGACTCCTTTTGAGGAATACAGACTGCAAAGTCGTGGCGGAACTGGCGTGAAAAACTATAATATCACTGAAAAGACGGGTAGCGTCGTGGGTATCAAATCGGTTACCGATGAGGATGATGTTATTCTCATTACAACGGGTGGCGTTATTATCCGCATAAATACCAATGAAATTCGTTCCTGTGGCCGTGCGACACAAGGCGTAAAGCTGATGAGAACAAATGAAGAAAATATCATCGCTTCTATTGCAAGAATTCAAAGAGAAGACGAAGAGGCAGAAGCCTCCATTGAGGAAATGCAGAATACCTCTTCCGCACCAGCCGACGAAGGTGAGGAAAGGTTGATTTTATCGGATGGTAGCGAAGCAGGAGAAAACATGCTTGCGCCAGATAGCAGCGAAGGTGATGAAAAATAGCATACGGAAAGAGGGGAGGCGCTTTGCACATCTATTGATTGTGCTCGGCGCCGACCCTTTTTGGCATATTGCATAAATGATAAGGAAATGTACTTTGGGTTTATTGTGTTTTAAAATCAATTATAATAATGCTATAAAAATAGGAGTGTGTTTTTTATGTGGACAAAAGGCAATTATCGAAGAAACTTAATGGACATGCATATTGATGATTGGAATGATACCTTTCTCACTAAAGTTGACCCTGTTCAATATGTATCTCTGTTAAAGGAGGCAGGTATACAAAATGCCATGGTCATGTCAAAATCCCATACCGGTCTATGCTACTGGCCGAGCTCAATCGGCAGAATGCACCGCGGCCTTGCCGGTAGGGATTTTTTTGGGCAAACCATTGAAGAATGTCATGCCATGGGCATTACTGTTGTCGCTTATTTCAGTCTTATTTTTGACAATTGGGCCTATGAAAACCATCCCGATTGGCGGCAGATTACTAGCGATGGAAAGGCTTATCGTGACTATGTCGGACTGGGTGGCTTTAAAACCGGTCGTTATGGCATTTGCTGCCCAAACAATCCGGATTATCGTGCATATATCAAAGCGAACCTTCAAGAGCTAAATACAAAGTATACCTTTGAAGGGATGTTTCTGGACATGACCTTCTGGCCTGAACACTGCTATTGTCCTTCCTGCCGCAGTCGTTATATGGAGGAAAAAGGCAAGGAAATCCCAAGAGTTATGGATTGGGACGGCCAAAACTGGCTTGAATACTACGATACTTTTAAGGGCTGGCTACTGGAGTTCGCCATGTATGCCACCAAATGTGTGAAGGATTTAAAGCCGGAGGTTACCATTGAGCATCAATATTCTCCCATAACCTGCGACTCTCGCATGGGAGTTACTGATTTGCAGGTCATGGCTTCGGATTATGCAGGCGGCGACTATTACGGAGGCTTCCTTGAACAATCCTTTATCAATAAATATTATCGCAATATCAGCCCCACTCTGCCTTTTGATTATCATACTTCTCGTTGTGAACCCAATTTACTTTACCATACTACCACAAAAACTAGGGATGAAATGTTTTTACATGTCATCACGGCTCTGGTTCACGAAGGTGCATTTACCTTGGTGGATGCCATCAACCCGGATGGCAGTGTCTACCCTAAAATGTATAAAATCATGAAGGATGTTTATGATGAGAGCAGGTTATACGAACCCTATGTTGGAGGAGCGCTAAAAAAGGATATTGCAATTCTTTTTTCCAGCCGAAACAAGGTAAGGCCCTCATGGTCCGGTCATGAAACAAATAAGCTGACACCGGATCCGAATTATTATCTTGCGGCCGCCAGAGACTTATTTTTGATCATGCGTGAAAACCATGTGCCGTGTGATGTCATCCCTTCATCGAAGATAAACGATTTGGCCGACTGCAAGGTACTGGCACTTCCATTTATATACAGGCTGGATGAGGATGAGATGGACGATATTGAAGCCTTTGTAAAAAGCGGTGGCAATCTGTATGTCAGCGGTCCTATCGGCCATAAAAAATTGGCTTTGATGCTGGGCGTAGAAAAGCTTGCCCCAACCGCCCATTCCTTTACCTATATGTCTCCCACCGAAGAAGGAACCACACTGTTTCCTGGTTTTGACGAAAAAGCACCTCTTTCTGTGCCTGCCCAGCAGTATGGTGTAAGGGTTACCGGTAGCAAAACCAAGGTGCTCGCTACGCTGAATTTACCATATACCCTGCCGGGCACAAAGACCTTTTCTGCTATTCATGCAAACCCTCCGGGCGTGCAGACGGATGTCCCCGCCGCTGTGCTTGCAAGCTATGGTGCTGGCAGAATTCTTTGGGTATCCGCTCCAATTGAATGCTCCTCTCCATATCATAGCAAAAATGTGGTACTGACCATGATGAAAAACTTGATGGAGCATAAGCCTTTTGTGGAAACCAATGCACCGAAAACAGTGGAAATCATCACCTTTGAGCATGAAAATAAGCTGCGAATTTGCCTGATTAATCATCAAGAGCGGCCTCCTGTGGATCCGGCTTATCATATCTGGCTGGATATCAACACTTCAAAAACTGTAAAAGCGGTGCGTCACATCAAAAGCGGCAAGGTTCCCGAATATGAAACATTTGCCGAAAAGCTACGCATTCACATTCCCGTACTGAAGCTATTTACCATGCTTGAAATTGATTTTTAGGGCTACCACTTTTTCGTAGATTTTTAAAGCAAAAAAAACAGTTTGAAAATTTTTTGTAAAATCCCTTTTCAAAATGCAGATTTTATAGTATAATAATATAAAGGGGTGATGCAATATGAAGATCGAAAGAATAGCCCACAATAAATTAAAAGTAACCCTTGAGCTGACCGATATGCTGAAGTGGAATATAGATTATCACGATTTGCCGGAGAATATTCCAGGCCCGGGTGATATGTTTTGGGATATCCTGCGCATTGCAGAAAAGGAAACCGGTATGGTTTTTGAAAATTGCAAGCTGACCGTAGAAGCCATGCAAAAAAGCGAAAGTAGCTTTGTTATGTATATTACAAAAGGGGAGCTTTGCGGCACAGATAAATCCACCGTGCAAAAAAAATATCGGTATAAAAAGAAACAGCCCCGTCACGGCGATCATCAAAGCATTCTGATTTATGGATTTCGCGATTTGGATGATGTGTGCAGGTACGCAAGAATGTATCCGGTTTATGGGGAGTTATTGGATTGTATGAATAGCCTTTATCGATATAAAGAAATGGTTTATCTATGCATTGACCTTCCTGCCGCATACAATAAATATATCACCAATATGGATGTTTCCTTTAAGGAATATGCCAATCGCGTGGACCACCCGGAAATATTTTGGGGCATATTAAAGGAATACGGCAATCTCCTCATTGCAGGAAACGCAATGAAGATTTTATCCGAACTGTAAATGAATTTCATGCGAAAAAAAGTAGGGCGGTAATGATACCGCCCTTTCAAATGACAAGAACAAAAGAAAGCTTATCTGGGTTCAATGAGCAGCCGAATGGCTGTTCTTTTTTCGCCTTCCACTTCAATATCGGTAAACGCAGGTATACATATAATATCTATACCTGATGGTGCAAGAAAGCCTCTTGCAATAGCTACGGCTTTAATCGCCTGATTGATGGCGCCGGCTCCGATTGCCTGAATTTTTGCTGAATTCTTTTCTCTAATTACTCCTGCAAGTGCTCCTGCAACTGAATTTGGAACGGATTTTGAAGACACCTTTAATGCTTCCATTTCAACAACCTCCTGTTATCTGTACGTGTTCTGTGTACCTTCTTTCAACTGTCCTATTAAAGACACTCATACTTGATATATATTCTATATAAATATTGCTATTCCTTCTTTTTTCAATGTTCAAAACGCCAAAATTTATCCAAATATTTGTGCATATTGTACCAAAATAGGGCCAATTGTCGAAATATGGAGCATATTATTATATTTTGCGGTAAATTTACTGTGAAAAAAACGCTATTATTTTCATTATAGTATTCCACTTTGTGCGCTATCCAATACGCAGACGACTGATTTTTTTTGCCTTTTTTCTATGCTCTGCCGCAACCACAACGCCGCACAGCATGGTATTTCCCTCTGCAATATCAAATTTTTCCGGAATGCCTGTTAAAAACCTTTTTATAGATGCTTCCTTGACCACGCCAAGCACCGAATTCACCGGCCCTGTCATGCCCAAATCCGTGATATAGGCACTACCGCCTGGCAATATGCGTTCGTCCGCAGACTGCACATGGGTATGCGTGCCAAACGTGCAGGTTACTCTGCCATCCAAATACCATCCCAACGCTATTTTTTCGCTTGTAGCATCGGCGTGAAAATCCACAAAAATATATTCCGCCTCATCCATGGCTTCAATTTCCTTGTCCGCTGCTCGAAATGGGCAGTCAGCAGGGTGCATATTGACCCTGCCAATTAAGCTGATGACCCCAACCTTTGCACCTTGTGCCTTGATGACCATTGCGCCTTTGCCCGGTACCTGAGGAGGTAGATTGGCCGGTCGCAGTATAGGATATCCCATTTTAAACAGTTCAAACACTTCTCTTTTACGAAACAAGTGGTTGCCCATGGTGATTACATCCACACCTGCATCTAGTAGCATATCCGCTCTTTCCTTTGTAATGCCATTTCCTGTGGTAGCATTTTCTCCATTTGCTATGCAGAAACCAATATCATGCTCTTTCTTTAAGTAGGATAGGTCAGACATCACCGTTTGCACACCGGCTTGCCCCACAATATCACCAATACATAAAATATTCAAAACCATTCCTCCTGATTAAATGCACCTGTTTGCATTTTTCTTATCATGAATATTATACCATACAATGTGCATTTGTGCACTTGTGATTTTTTACAAAAATCAAAGAAATTATGCAAAAAGAAAAGCTTTCAGGATATAATTTGTAGTCATGGTAGATTTTATCGTAGAATTACGGTAAAAATGTGCTTGATTTTTTCAGATATGGTGGTATAATAATCTTAAAGGTCAAAGATAGTCAAAGTCAGAAAAGAGGTGTCTATATGCGCACCAGTGATATCATTGAAGGGTTTATTAAACAGCTGCTGGAGGATACCGGCAATAAAATTGAACTGAGGCGAAATAAATTGGCTCTTCAGTTTCATTGTGTCCCCTCTCAAATCAATTATGTCATTGCAACAAGGTTCACCACGGAACGAGGGTATATTGTGGAAAGCCGCAGAGGCGGGGGAGGTTGCATCCGCATTGAACGGATTGAGCCGATTGGAGATGGTCCGCTTATGCATATTATTAACAGCATTGGTAGTGGAATAGATTTTTTATCTGCCGGAGCATTTTTACAAAACCTGTTTGAATATGATATTATCACCCAAAGAGAGCTTGGTATTATGCTCGTTGCGCTGAGTGATAAGGCGCTCCCAGTTCCAAGGCCACTACGAGATGAGCTTCGGGCAACACTTTTAAAAAATATGCTAATTAAGCTTGTATGATAGGAGGGAGTAATATGATGTGTCCAAGATGTGGCACTCTTCCTGCCACCGTTTATTTCACGAAAAAAGTTGGCGGCGTTACGGAGGAATACCATCTTTGCGCAAAGTGTGCACAAGAAATTGGTTTTGGTGTAAACATTGGCATGAGCTTTCCACTTAGCGATATGCTGGGAGAAGTGTTATCAAAGGGATTTGGAAACGTTGGAGAAGGAATGCAAAGGGGCGGTTGCGCTCAGTGCGGTACCACCTACAGTGCGTTTTCCAAAACTGGTCGGTTTGGATGCCCCATGTGCTATGAATTCTTTGCCCCAAGGCTTCCTTCCTTGATGAACAGGCTCCATGGAAGTAGCACTCACGTTGGCAAAATTCCGGCGGGTGCAGGGAAAAAGCTAAGCAAAGAAAGAGAGATTTCAGACTTGCGCAGCCACCTTGACGAAGCGATTAAAAACGAGCAGTATGAAGAGGCCGCAAAGCTGAGGGATCGCATTCGGGAATTAAATGAGCAGTAGAGGCAGAGGGGAGGTTGATTGTATATGGCAATATGGTATGAATCAGATCAGCGAGATAAAAACATTGTTGTTAGCACCAGAATACGGCTTGCAAGGAATGTAAAGGGCATGCCCTTCCCTGCCGGTCAATCGAATGAGCAGGCAGAAAAGGCGATTTCCCTCTGCATCGATGCCGCCGCACAAGGAGCGCTTGACTTTTCGTATTTATCCATGGCGGAGCTAAGCCCGGTGGCACGGCAGGCACTGATGGAGGATCATCTTATTAGTCCCGATTTGTCAAAGGGAGGAAAGCATGCAGGTGTTTTACTCAGCGGCGATCGCACCATCAGCATTATGCTTGGTGAGGAGGACCACATTCGCATACAATGTATTTTGGGGGGCTACGCATTGGAGGAAGCCTTCGACATGGCCCAAAAGGTGGATGATTTGCTGGCCGAACAGGTAGAATACGCATTTGATGATATGTATGGCTATCTTACCGCTTGCCCTACCAATACGGGAACCGGCATGCGAGCTTCGGTGATGCTCCACCTACCTGCCATGAGCATGACGAGCAATATTGAAAGCATGGCGGCCACGGTGAGCAAGTTTGGTATGACCGTGCGCGGCATTTATGGAGAGGGCAGTGAAGCCAAGGGGGATTTGTATCAGATTTCTAATCAAGTTACCCTTGGGGTGTCGGAGAAGGATATCCTGCAGCGGTTAAAGGATCTTACGGATATGATAGTGAAAAGAGAGCTTGACACCAGAGAGAAACTGCTATCGGGCAGTGAGGTAGTACTCAAAGACAAGCTGATGAGGTCCTATGGTCTGCTCTTTCATGCATATCAAATGAACACGGACGAATTTTTGAAGCTTATATCTTTTGTGCGCATGGGCGTTTATATGGGCATTATCACAAATATTTCGCCCTCCACCATCGATACGCTTGTCATTGCACTTCAGCCGGCCCATATGATTAAGGAAAATGGCGGAGAGATGGACCTTGTGCAAAGAGATATAAAAAGGGCAGAGCATCTGCGCAAAATGATTGGATAAAGAATAAATTGGAGGTGTCGTGATGATAAATAATAATAACGATTATAATTTTACACAAAGAGCCAAAATGGCGCTACAACTTGCCCAGGAGAGTGCGGCCTCTTTGGGACATGGCATGGTCGGCACGGAGCACATTTTACTTGGTCTGGTGAAAGAGGGCGGCGGCATTGCCTCGCGTGTCTTGGCAGAAAAAGGGGTTGGCGAACAAGAAATTTTAGATATTATGACCAAATACTATGGCGAAATTAGTGAAAATACCCCTCGCAGAACGGTGGAGCTGACACCACGCACCAAAAGCGTGTTGCAACTCAGCATCAATGAAGCACGCCGTCTTAAAAATCAGTATATTGGGACGGAGCATCTATTGCTTGCTCTGATTGCCGAGGGTGAAGGCTTGGCTGTACGTATTTTAACCGAGCTTGGCGTTAATCCGGGGGAAATGTATACCAAAATAGCTCGCACCGTGGCAGAGGAAGAGCCGGGTGCCAACGCAAAGCCACAAACCTCAGAGGGGGAGACTCCTGTGCTAAATCAGTTTGGCAGAGATTTAACACACCTTGCAAGAGAAGGTAAATTTGACCCAATTGTTGGACGTGAAGAGGAAATCGAAAGGGTCATTCAGATTTTAAGCCGACGCACCAAAAATAACCCTTGCCTTATCGGGGAGCCAGGCGTAGGCAAAACAGCCATCGCCGAAGGACTCGCTCAAAAAATCATTGCCGGCAATATCCCGGAGGTACTCAAGGACAAACGCGTATTTACGCTGGATTTATCTGCGATGATTGCAGGCGCAAAATACAGAGGCGAATTTGAGGAACGCCTGAAAAAGGCAATGGAGGAAATCATCAAGGCCGGCAATGTCATTCTGTTTATTGATGAGATGCACACCATCATCGGCGCAGGCGCGGCAGAGGGTGCCATTGATGCCTCCAATATCCTAAAGCCTTCCCTTGCACGCGGAGAGTTGCAGGTTATCGGAGCCACAACCTTGGATGAGTATAGTAAATATGTGGAAAAGGATGCAGCCCTTGAGAGGCGCTTTCAGCCGGTGACGGTAGGCGAGCCTACTGTGGAGGAGACCATTGCGATACTAAAAGGCATTCGAGATAAATATGAAGCACATCACAAGGTGAAAATTACAGACAAAGCCATTGAGGCAGCAGCCAAGCTATCTGCAAGGTATATTACAGACAGATTTTTGCCGGATAAAGCCATTGATTTAATTGATGAGGCCGCAGCAGGCATTCGTATTAAGTCACTTACCGCTCCGCCCAACTTAAAGGAGCTGGAAAATAAAATCGCTACCTTAAGTAAAGAAAAGGAGGCAGCCATTGTTGCCCAGGAATATGAACGTGCCGCTTCTTTGAGGGATGAGGAAACCACATTAAAACAGCTGCTTGAGCAAGAAAATACCGGCTGGAAGGAAAGAAATCAGAAAAGCGATCTGCAAGTGACCGAGGAGGATATTGCTGATAAGGTCGCAAAATGGACCGGCATTCCGGTGAAAAAACTGGCGCAGGAGGAAGGGGAAAAACTCAAAAATATGGAGGGAATTCTCCATATGCGTGTCATCGGTCAGGAGGAAGCCGTAAAGTCCGTTTCTCGTGCCATCAGAAGAGGCAGAGTCGGTCTGAAGGATCCCAAACGCCCAACAGGAAGCTTTATTTTCTTAGGGCCTACAGGCGTTGGCAAAACTGAGCTTTCCAAGGCACTTGCGGAATCCATGTTTGGCAATGAGGATGCCATGATTCGCATTGATATGTCGGAATATATGGAAAAGCATACTGTTTCTCGTCTTGTGGGGTCTCCTCCGGGATATGTAGGCTACGACGAAGGTGGTCAGCTTACGGAAAAGGTTAGAAGAAAGCCTTATTCTGTGGTGCTCTTTGATGAAATTGAAAAAGCACATCCGGATGTGTTTAATATTCTGTTGCAAATCATGGAGGATGGTATTTTAACGGATGCGAAGGGCCGCAAGGTGGATTTTAGAAATACGGTTATCATTATGACCTCCAATGTGGGTGCACGCATGATTACGGAAACAAAGCGCATGGGGTTTGACACATCAGCAAATAAAGATCAGGAGAATTATGAGAGTATTAAGAAAAATGTCATGTCTGAACTGAAAAAGACTTTCCGCCCTGAATTTTTAAATCGTGTGGATGATATTATTGTGTTCCACCAATTAAATAGCGAGCATATTGAAAAAATTTCGGCGCTGATGCTGGAGGGCCTCAAAAAGCGGCTTGCTACCAATGAAATTATCATGTCGTATACCCCTGCAGTTGTCAGCTTGGTCGCCAAGGAAGGCTTTGACCCTCTCTATGGTGCACGTCCACTTCGCAGAGCATTGCAGTCAAAGGTGGAGGATAAGCTCGCAGAGGCCATGCTGGACGCGGATATTTCCGCAGGAGACACCATCATGGTGGATGTGAAGGACGATGTCATCACATTAATCCCCCAAAGTCATGTCAAGGAGAAAAAAGCGAAAAGCAAGGATAGTAAGGAAAAAGAAGCGCAATAAGCCATTAAAGCAATATTTTATCATTAACCGTGAAAAAGCAGACAGTGCGAAAGACTGCCTGCTTTTTTGTTCACCTATACCTTTTATTTAGAAAAAAAAGAGAGCGAACCGATCGCTCCCTGTAATGAACCATGAAATAGAATAATGCTACTCATTGTGCTTGCTTATTCTTGCTCGTCTTCCTTGGCAGAGCCACAGCAGCTGCCATCACATTCGCAATCGCAAGCATCTTCATCGGAAGAGGTGGTTTCAAAATGTACATTTTCAACAATCACATTCACCTTTGCAACAGTAAGGCCCGTCATGCATTCCACTGCACTTTTTACGGCTTCCTGCGCATTCCAAGCAACATCCGGAATTTTCACGCCATATTTGACGATAATATGCAGTCCAATGGTCACAATGGTATCCTTCAGCTCAATATCAATACCCTTGCTCACACTTTTTTTGCCAAGTGCAGCCACTACGCTACCCACAAAGCTACCGCTCATATCTGCCACGCCATCCACCTCACGTACCGCTTTGTCCGCAAGTACGGCGATTACATCCTCCGAAATTTTTACCTGGCCTAAATTTTCATTATCACCCATTTTATTGTTCATTGTACATACCTCCCTTTGTATCTTAGTATATCACGCATTACAAAAAAAATCAATACATTTTGATATGCATATCAGGTAAAGTTTGTAGGATTACCATAGATGTGTTAGCGTAAGTAAAAAATGCAGAAAGTAAAAGAATCCTATGTTATCGTTCTGTTTCCACACAATGCAATCAGGCTATCCTATTCATCTTGCTGCTTTTTATTTCACAATCTTGGCTGCTCTTCCTGCCTATCTGTGGCTTCAAGCGTGGTCGATGCATATTTTTTGGCTTAAAAGGGAACGCATGCGTTCCCTCTAATCAATATAACCTGCCTATTGGTCATCATCTCTTCAAAACTAATCAATCTGCGCATACTTATCTATCGTCACCTTACCGGTGGCCTCATCCCATGAAACGTTGGCTCCTAATGCCTCGGATATAAAGCGAATCGGCACAAAGGTGCGCCCATCAATATTCACAGGAGCAGCGTCAAGCATGCCCTGCGTGCGGTTATGGATGTAGGTGTTACTGCCGTAGCGCAAAGTGATATAATGCTCCCGACTGCCATCGGCGGCATAGATTATCACGGCCGGCGCACCGTTATAATCGGGCAGATATTTAATTCCTGCGCCGAGCGCATCGGCCACGAAGCGCAGCGGCACATACGTTCTGTCATTTAAAACCACAGGCGGATTTTCTATTTTAATTGGTTGCCCGTTTATTTCGGCATCATTGGAGGAGGGTGTGAGGACAATGGTTCTGTTCTGATACATTTGGCTTGGAGGATTGTTTGCAAAATCCATCTCAGCCATATCATCCGGATAAAGCCGTTCATCTGATGAAGGCGTGTTTGTGGTGTCTGTTTCTATCTTGCGTTCAAACCTTCCCTCCACATCGAAATACCTTAGGTTGGAGGATTCCCATTTGTTGATGATAAAAACGTCTAGCCCTGTCGCATCGGCGGGAATATCCATTTCCACATGAAATTCTTTCTCGCTTTGCTCAGCCTTCCTCCCAATCTTATACTTTTCTGTTTTGATATATTTATCATCCCCTGCAAGATTGTTCTCCGAGTAGAGTTGAATTTTTACGGTTACTTCCGAGTAATCTCCCTGGGTGCTGATGACCTTTCCGTCGACCGTCAGCTTTTTCCCTCCGAATGTTCCGGTCAGCTTTCGGGTATAGCCACTGCTGTCGGATAGCTCCGTTTTGGTGACATTTACGCCCGAAATGGAATATTCAGTGATGTTCCCGGAGTAATCACCCGTATCCGGAAACCGCCCCTTTGCAATTCCACTTTGCCCCGGGATTTCCTTGGTTTTGGATAGTTTTACTTTGGCAAGATATTCTGCAAAGGCCTCCCGCAGGATTGGGTATTGCGAGTGATCAATATAGTTTTGCACAATATCATCCAAATTAAATTTAAATCCAAACCATTCCTCCAGGTGGCTAAGGCTTGGCAGATCATTGCCGTTATAATGGATCTTTTCCCACAATAAATACAGATATTCTATTTCCTTGAGCATTCTTTCTTTATCCCAACTGCCGGTGCTTGCACCATTTTCAATTTTTTTCAGTTGCGTGCCAACTCTCTCAATCCTTTGCTGAATATAGTCGGTGTTTCTGTCAAGGTAAGATTCCCTATCCTCTGCTCCGTCCATATCGCCGTGACTATCTTCCACGGCGTGGATAGACTCATGAAAAATAGCCTGCGTTAAGCTACCCGATTTATCAACGATTGGAGAAGTTTCTATCATAATATAATTCGAGGTGATGCCTTTCACATACTGAGCGTATCCTTTTTTGGGCTTCTCAATTACGATACTAAGGGGATTGATGGCATTTTTTAAGATATCCACTTTTAAGAAAATTTGTGTGGTATATTCATATTTTGGATCAAAATAAATGTTGTAGTGTTCTTGTATTCTATTGATGCATTCGGCCTTTAGTGCCTCCTGCTCGCTAAGCGATGCCGGCGTTGCAAGGGCGGGCGTGGGTGTTTGTTTTGCAATCTCTTCCAAGGCCATCTGGATCGTTTGCACCAACTGATTTACGCAAGATTGTGCCTTGCTAATAGACTGCTTAGCCGCTTTTAAATCCTGCTGCATTTTATCTGCAATCACCACGACCTGCGCAACGTCTGCTTCGGTAACATTGGTATGATTGATTGCTGATAATTTCTGATAATCGCCTTCTATCTCCTCCAGCTTGTTCGTAGCTTCCTCCGATGCAGTTATTGCATCATTATATAGCTGCGACATTTGCGGAAAAAAAGATGATTTCGACAAGGAAACCGCTTGAGAATAGTGATTTCGTGCATTACCAATTGCAACTGAGGCAAGATTTTTCATGTTTTGCACTTCATTATAGGAGGTTAAACTCCTATTTACCGCAGCTATAAATTTACTGTCGGTAGCCTGGTCGGCCAGCGCGGCAATGCCAACTCCAAAAACCATGGTCATTGCAAGAAGAAAACATATCGTCTTTTTCATTTTTATTCTTCCTTTAAATATATTTAGGTTGTGAAGGCAACCTATTTATCCATATTATACTACAATAAATTACAAATGTAAATATATGCAAATCTATTTTTATTCCAATTTTTTAATGACTTCTTCACTATCTCTTCAGTAAATATACACTTATGCACTGCTTCATCGAAAATTTCTACTCAGCAAAATTTCTCCTTGTATGCATCGAGGCTGCTAAGGATAATTTGCTCCGCCACTGACCGATCGCATATTTCCTCTACAACAGTGATTTTATTCTCAAGGTATTTATATACTTCAAAAAAATGCTTGATCTCTTGAAACTGATGCTTGGGTAGCTCCCTGATATGACAGTAACCATTGAGGGAAGGGTCGCCAAAAGGAATAGCAATGATTTTTTCGTCAATTTCTTCATTATCAATCATCTTTAACACACCGATTGGGTAGCATTCTACCACTGTCATCGGGTCAAGGCATTCTTGGCATAGCACCAAAACATCAAGTGGGTCGCCATCCTGCGAAAGCGTTCTTGGAATAAACCCATAATTGGCAGGATAATGTGTGGAAGTAAACAGTACCCTATCCAGCATTAGCATGCCGCTTCGCTTATCAAGCTCATACTTTTTTTTGCTGTTTTTCGGAATTTCAATGACGGCGATAAATCTTTCAATCGATACTCTATCTTCTTCAATATCATGCCATGGATTCATGGATAGTAACCCCCTATATATAATATAGCAGATTATACCATATTCAGTGGGCTTTGTCAATCTAATATTATTTAGTGAATGTGAAAAAGGGATTGACATTGCCAAAGTCAATATGGTATGGTATTGAGTAAGCGATAAGCCACAAATTGGGGGAGAAAATTGTTTTCTATGTAGCTTTCATGGAGCTATTCACTTTGCGCAGTTCACATCTGAAGGGAGTTTTTATTGATGCCACACGAATATATTGACTGGCCGGGCGCGCCCGAAGACGATATCGTGATAACACAGTATCATGCGGCCGTGCCGGTTCATCGGCATAAGCATGAATATATTGAAATTGTGTTTATCATAGAGGGCTCCTGTAAGCATCATTACCTCGGCCATGAAGAAAATCTAGCGGCAGGGCATGTTTTTATCGTGACTCCTCATGAAGAGCATTCGTATGAAATAAGTGCACAGGCGAAAATCATCAATTGTATGCTGTTCCCTTGGGCGCTGGATGGAAAATGGGAACAGCTTGGGGAGATGAGTGGCCTTTATAATTTTATTGTGCTCGAACCATTTTTCCGATTTGAAACAAAAAGCCATACCATCTTGCATTTTTCACCGGATGAAATGCTACGTGCATGGCGGTTTTTAGATGAAATTATGCGTGAACAAAAAAATCGTGCAAAGGGATACCGTTTGATGCAACAAGCAAATTTGATTTGTCTGCTTGGCCAAATCGGGAGAAAATGGGAGCAGATCTTTGCTGGAATGGCGGTAGAATATAATCACAAACGCATTCTGGTAGAAGAAGCGATGGCATATATTGCTGCAAATTTACAGGAGGAGCTTAGCATTCAAAAAATTGCTGAACGTAGCTTTTTAAGCCCGGATTATTTTCGTAGGCTTTTCAAGCAAGAAACCGGAAGTTCTCCTATAAAGTACATCAATCAATTACGTGTGGAAAAAGCCAAAAAACTACTCAAAGACACAAATATGCAAATTGGCGAAATTGCATGCTGCGTGGGCACGCATGATCTTAATTATTTTTCGAAGCTGTTTTATGCAAATGTAGGGTGCACTCCCACATTGTATCGAGAGAGTACGGAAAAATGCGAATAAGTGGGCGGAAAATTACTCACGGCACATTTCATTTTTTGATATAATACAGAGATTGAAATAACGGGAGGTTTATTGTATGTTTACAAGTACAAAAATGACCGAAAGAGAAAGATTTATCGGCGTGATGGAGTATCAGCCGGTGGATCGCGTCCCCAACTATGAGGCAGGCATTTGGGCGCAGACACTACAACGCTGGACAAATGAAGGCCTGAATCCTTATGAGCTCCATGGAGATTGGTTTTGCGGCGAAGAATATTTCGATTTATCTCCCAGAGAGTTTATCCATGTGAATTATGGTATGCTGCCACCTTTCCAACTAGAAATTCTTGAAACAACAGAAAGATATGAGATTTTTAGGGATGGCAAGGGTATTGTTCGAAAAGCGCTATTGGAAGGCTCTGTAGGTAGTGCACGCTCCTGTATGGACGAATATATCGGCTTTCCAGTCAGCAATCAAAAGAGTTTTCACGAAATTAAAAAGAGGTATACTGCTAATCTTGGCGCAAGGTATCCTGCTATGTGGAAAGAAATCATGCTGCCCAGGTGGAAAAACAGAGAATATCCCCTGATTTTAGGGCGTAATTGCAGTACACTGGGGTTCTACTGGCTAGCACGAGAATGGATGGGAACGGAAAATCTTTGTTATGCATGGTACGACCAGCCTGCACTGATGCATGAGATGATGGAGTTTATTGCAGATTATACCATTGAAGTATCAAAGCCGATTTTGGAACAAACCGATGTAGATTATGTAATGCTTAATGAAGATATGTCCATGAAAAACGGTCCGCTGCTCAGTCCTGCCACCTACCTAGAATTTATCTATCCGCATATGAAAAGGCTGACCGAGTTTTTTAAAAGCAACGGCGTACGGTATATGATGGTAGACACAGACGGCAACTGCGAAGCACTTCTTCCCATGCTGATGGAATGTGGTGTGGATGCCATATGGCCACTTGAACGTGCATCGGATATGGACCCGATTAGAATCCGTAAAAAATTCGGAAAAGAGCTCAGGCTTTTTGGCGGTATGGACAAAATGGAAATTGCCAAGGGGAAAAAGGCCATCGATGCCCACCTTGCCCATGTGGTGCCGCTCATTGAGGAGGGTGGATTTCTTCCTACGGTAGACCATTTGGTGTCGCCCGATGTATCTTATGAAAACTTTATTTATTACATGAAACGAAAATCAGATTTATTATCTGGAAAGTTTTAATCACAGATTTTTAGCATTTTTCGCCGGCCTTGCTATCCATCTTTTTGTTTCTCAAAAAGAGTAGCAGGTCGGCGCTTACCATGATAAAATTGAGAATGTACGCATAAATAACAGGGTCATTGGGGGCTTGCAGACGTTTGTTTACAATGCCCGAAATGTACCCTGCTAAAAGAATGACAAGAAATAGCAGACTTTTCCCTTTTGCGGTTCTTGAAATATAGGATTTATAAATGGAAGCCGGCCATGCGGCACCAAAGCATAACAGCATTAGCAGTTCAAAGATACTCATATTAAATCACAATACTCCTTAAAAAGCAGTTTAGAAGTATTATATCACAGGAGTATTTTTTGTCAACAAAAACCTGCAAACAGATGCGTTTTTAAGGTGTACCTAGTGCATAGCGTTTTCAAGAAGGATAGATACATACTACTTGCTTTCTCTTTTTCTGCGTACCTCGCATCTTGTTGTCCATGTGCTACGTGCCGCTCTATTAGCTCTTCCTACATTTTACCTTATGTTCCCTTGCTGCTTTGTTCAAACTCAATATTCTCAAATGCATATTGGAGTGCCATGTTAATGAGCTCATTGCGTGAACGGCTCGTTTTTTTTGCTAAATCTTCCAGCGTATCGTTGAGCTTATTTGTAATTCGAACAGTGATGGTAACGGAGCGTCCGTTTTTTGGTGTTAAAACAAATTTCTCTTTCATAAAAAACCTCCATACGCCGCTTTTTAAAAAACCAAATAAACCTCCTCATAAAAAGGGAGGTTTCGTGTAGCATGCGAATATTGACATCAAATGCCCCCCAAAACGGCATTTGGCATCAACAACAACGGGTAATCATTTGGCATTTTGTGCGGCCACGCTTTTTTGTTATCCGTATTCTTCACTAATATATTCATTCCCTTAATTACCTGAAAGAATACAAAGTGCAA
>CAZQDP010000020.1:25221-31846 GCA_964592375.1 uncultured Eubacteriales bacterium
TGCAAGAAAATATCATTGCATTTTGTGGAAAATTGTGATATAACATACTGGAGGTGATTTATTTTGAACAAGGAAATTGAAGTTAAAATCGCCTGCGCGGCAGGATTACAGCTACATTCGCGATTACTTGGCCTTAATATAAGCGAATCGAAAATGAAGATCATACGGCAAAATCTCAGAGCGCAAGTGCTTCGTGCCATTGAAAATGGCTACTGCCATTTTGTCAGTGGAATGGATTTAGGTGTCGGCGTTTGGTTTGCTTTAACCATTATCGATCTTAAAAAGCAATATCCCCATATTCGGCTTGAAGCATCTATTCCCTTTGAGGAACAGGCCAGGTATTGGAGCACGGTGCAGCGTTTTGATTATTACTATGCTCTGAAAAGGTGCGATAAAGTTACGTATATCAGTAAATTGCATCACAATGAATGCAAAAAACAACGAGACCGGTATATGCTAGGCAACAGTAGTCTTCTCTTTGCAGTCTGTAACCATGCAGGAGAAAAGGATGATGGCTGTTGTATATTGCAATTGGCAAAAGAAAAAGGCATTTCGGTTGTGTGCATTGATGTATAAAATAATAAAGCGTATAAAAAAGTGCATGCGTCAAGCGATTTGCACTTTTTTTGTGCCATTTTGTAAAATAGCTACCTTCCTTGGGCTTCCAGCTTTTTGGCAGCCGACCTTCCTATCCTGATTGCATAGTTAAGGCCTCTGTCTTCCGGATAAATTTGCGGCATCGACGCCACAAATAGGCCCTTGCTTGCCATTTCTATGGGTAGCATTTTACTGCTGTAATTCGTGCTGATGATGGGCTGTGCATATTGTTCGGAAAAAGAAAAGCATCCGTCAATCCAGGTAGCATCAAAGGCAGGGTTGATTTTTTGCAGATGGGGAATGTATTCATCTAGTAAATCTTGCTGTGAGCAATGATATTGCACCTCGTTACTAAATAGATAGTTGGATATGTATAAAATATGCCGACCGCCGTACGCTTGCGGCGAAATCAAGCGAGTGTGTTCAATCAGTCCGCCAAATGGAATATCCTTATCACCGTTGTTCATCCAGTAAAATGGCATAAACGACTGCTTGAGCGAAAGCACCATGCAACGGGTGGACGTATAACGAACCATTTGCAATTTTTCTTGCTCCTCCACCGACAAAAGTGGCTGAGCAATCCGAAGAATTTCCGGATAGGCTATGGTGCAAATGACAGCATCATATTCCTTTGTTTCTCCAGTTTGCGTGGTAAGAACATACATGCCATTCGCATTTTTAGATATTTTTTCAACCGCACATTGAAAGTGGAAAGACACGCCGCGTTGCAGAAGGCTTTTTTCCAGCGCTTCACTCAGCCTGCCGTAGCTCCCTTTACAGTATCCCAGGTGCTCGCCATCCGCCGAACCGGATGAGCTACGAAGCGCAATTTTCCCCCACAGCCACGACATGGCAACCTTTTGATAATCGGCACCGAACTTTAATTTGAGTAGTGGCTCCCAAATCACCTTGAAAGCTGTTTCCCCGGCGTTGCGAATGAGCCATTCGTAAGCAGTGATTCCTTCAAGGCTTTTGTAATCCTTTGTTCCCTTTAGCATCAGCACACTAAGACCAAACCTCAGCTTATGAATAAACGGCAGAGGGCGAAATCCGAGCAGGGACAACGGCGTTCCAAATTCGTAAATCTTGCCCCCCGAGAAATAACCCATGCGCGTGAGTGGCCAATCAAATTCATCGCCCATCCCTAAGCGCTTTGCGAGATCGGTTACATACGTATCGCTCTTAAATATATGCCGATAGAAGCGCTCAAGCGGAGTGCCGAAAAAGTCAAATGTCACCGCCATTCCAGCGCAAAGAGCAGATTTTTCATAAATATCCACTTTGTAATTACCGCATAGGCTCTCTGCGGCGGACATGCCGGTATATCCGGCGCCAATCATTGCAACTCTTTTCACTTGCCCGTCTCCTTTTTAAATGAATAAAAATGATTGAGTACAAATTGTACCATAACGACCACCACAAGAACCATTCCCTTGATTGCTGCTTCGCCAATCAAATCTGCTGTATCCTTGGAAAAATAGGTAACCGAAGCTGCAACAACAACGGGCATTCCGCATATGTCTCTAAGCACGAAAAGCAGAAGGGCACTGAGTCCGAGCCCAAAAAGCCCAACGCTAAAAAAACGCAGAAACCGAACAAACAACTTATCTTTTAAACAGTAGTTAAACCGCGTATTCCAAAAGAAATTATTCAGTATCCCCACATTGACCCCCAAAAGGTTTGCAAGTTGATAATGCATACCGGCAGCAATCAAAGAAAGATAGATGACGGAATCAAGCAATACACCACTCACACCAATGAGGCCATACAATAACAAATTTCGATTTCGTTTATAAAACCGCAAGAGCGCATCAGATAACATCATTTGCATTGTTCACTCCATTTCACAAACTATGAAGTAGTATATCATATCATATATCGTATTTCAACATTTTTTTACAATTCTTCGGTAAAAAATGTTTGATTATACGAAAATAAACCGATTATTTATTTTCCTGCCGCCATGGCACATTTGATACCATCCACAGCAGAGGACATAATGCCGCCGGCATAGCCTGAACCCTCGCCGCAGGGATAAAGACCTTTTATATTGGAAGTGAAATTTTCATCTCGAGGAATGCGCACCGGAGAGGATGAACGAGTTTCGGGGCCGGTGAGAATGGCATCCTCCATGGCAAAGCCCTTTACCTTGTTTTCAAATGCCAAAAGTCCTTCCTTCATCCCTTCGATTACAAAGGGTGGCAAAATCGCGGCGAAATCACCCATATTCACCGATGGAAGATAGGTGGGCTTCACACTGCCTGCCTCTGTGGAAGATTGACCCTTTAAGAAATCACCCACGCGCTGGGATGTAGCCCGATAGGTGCCACCAGCCGCCGCAAAAGCAGCCTTCTCTATTTGCCGTGCAAAGGCAATCCCCGCAAGCGGATGAGCATCGGAAAAATCCTCCGGCAATACACTCACAAGCACTGCACTGTTTGTGTTTTCCTTATCACGGCAATAATTACTCATGCCATTGGTGACCACACCGCCTTCTTCAGAGGCGGCGGCAATCACCTCACCACCGGGGCAAACACAAAAGGTATATACCCCTCTGCCGCTTTTGGTATGATGAGAAAGTTTATATTCAGCCGCAGGTAGTTTGTCATAAGCATCACCAAACTGACGCTTATCGATCATGCGCCTTGGATGTTCAATACGAACGCCCACAGAAAACGGTTTTTGCAAAAGGTATACTCCTCGCCGATAAAGCATTTCAAAAGTATCTCTGCTGCTATGGCCAATTGCCAAAATCAGCGTATCTGTGCTGATTTCTCGCGTTTCACCATGATGTTGCACCAGCACAGCTTGCACGGCACCATCTTTGATTGTGAAATCCGTCATGAGCGTATCAAACAGAAATTCTCCGCCAAGATGCGTTATGCTGTTTCGCAGATTTTTAACCACACTTCTGAGCTTATCCGTCCCCACATGGGGGTGCGCCATGTATAAAATCTCCTCCGGCGCCCCATTTTCTACAAGTGCCTGTAGAATCGGTCGCTGTAGTGGGGATTTTGTGCCTGTATTTAGCTTTCCATCCGAAAATGTGCCCGCACCTCCTTCACCAAACTGGACATTGGAATTCGTGCAAAGCTCGCCGGTTTTCCAAAAGGCATCCACATCCTTTTGCCTTATCTCCACCATTTGCCCTCGCTCCACAATAATGGGCTTTGCTCCCTGCTTTGCCAAATATAGTGCGGCAAACAGTCCGGCAGGTCCACTGCCAATAATGACCGGCCTTTTAGGAAAATGTTTTGTTGTAATGCCTTGAAAAAAATCCTCCTCAGTAGCAGGTGCAAGGCTTATGCCTTTATCCTCCATTATCTTGTCCATTGCAGAAGATGCCACTTCCACATCTACCACCATCATCCAAACGGGTGCGGATTTTTTTCTGGCATCCAAGGATTTTTTTACAAGATTGACGTGTAAAATATCCTCCCTATCAACATTTATTCGTTTTGCTACAGCGGCCTGTACATCGGTTTCTCCCGGTAAAAGCTGCAAATCTGATACTCTTAGCATATGATTTCCTTTCTATTCATCCTCTATGGTGGGAATACGTACATTGGTAAATGTTCTTACATTTTACTCCTTACGCGCTACAGTGTACTGCTTTCACCGGCCACAAGTCCACTGGCAAAAGCCCAATGCAGGTTATAGCCGCCGCATTCTCCGTCAATATCCAGTACCTCACCGGCTGCAAATAATCCCGAAGCGAGTGTAGACTGCATGGTTACAGGATCAAAATCCTCTGTATAAATGCCCCCAGCAGTCACTTGGGCATTCTGCCAGCTCATGGTGCCTAGCACCTTTAGTGACCAATTTTTCATTTGAGTGCACAGGCGTTGTAGTTCGCTCTTCGTCAGTGAAGCGCACTTTCGCGTAAGCGGCGATATGTCGCAGTGCTTTAAAAGCACATGTCCTACTTTTTTATGCAACATCCCGGTAAAAAAATGCTCCACCTCACGCTCCGCTTGCCACAATGCCCGCTGCTGCAGCAGCTCAAAAAGGCGCAAAGGCTCCATATCCGGAACAAGGTCAATTTGCAAAGACAGCTTGGTTCCCCACTGGCCTGCAAGGCGGGAGAGAGAAAACACCGGCGGTCCGGAAACGCCATATTCGGTAAAAAGAATTTCGCCGTCCTGCGCTTTCAGGGTTTTTCCTGCTACGCATGCAGAAATACGCCCTTCTATTTTAATGCCACAAAGTGATCGCACAGGATCGGTTTTTATCTGTACCAGTGCAGGAAAAATTGGGCTGAGACGATGCCCAAATCCTTGTAGCAGTGCATATCCGGTGCCACGCGAGCCTAAAGAAGGATACGCCTTGCCTCCGGTGCATATAATAACGCGATCCGCAAGGAGGCTTCCACTGCCGGTTTTAAGAAGAAATCCTTTTGGCCTCTTTTCAATGCTTATCATTTCGGTGTCGCATCTTTCTATAACACCAAGGCGCATACATTCCATTCGAAGCACATCAAGAACGGCAGTGGCTTGCAAGCTGTATGGATACACCTTGCCATCCAAAAGTATCCGACACATCACGCCAAGGCGCTCAAAAAAGCTCATGAGCACGCCGGGAGGATACTGCGCCAAAACAGGTGCCACAAAAGAAGGATCCTTTCCATGGTAAAACGCAGGGGAACAATCGATATTGGTCAGATTGCAACGGCCATTGCCCGTGGCAAGAATTTTTTTTCCAAGGCGAGGCAGCTGCTCTATAATGGTAATCTGATTGAAGCCGCCTTTGCGGCCCGCACCGATGGCAGCAGCAAGCCCGGAGGCCCCTCCGCCAATAATGACAATATTCACACGCAAACGGCTCCCTTTTATTGTAAGTAGTTCCACTTTATTATATCTGTTTTCCCTCACGAAGTCAAGCAAAGAGAAAATGGATTATTTTCAAATTGGTGTATTGATAAAATCGGAAGCATGGTGTATAATAGCAATATAGTGAAAAGAAAAGGGGTTGGTGCAGATGAAAAAGGCTACTTCTCATGATGTTGCTCGCAAGGCTGGGGTATCACAATCCACTGTGTCTTTTGTGATGAACAATGTCAAAAGCATCGGCATATCCGGCCGTACCAGAGAAAGGGTTATTTCTGCTGCTAGGGAACTGGGTTATGGGATTTTCTCAAAGAATGAATTGCTTGATAAAGAGGTGCGCACGGTTGCGGTAATGGTACCCAATATTTCAAACCCTTTTTATCCCATGTTGCTTACGCATATTGAAAATGCACTATTTGAAAAGGGATATACCATTATGCTGTGCAATACTGGCAGGGATCTCTTAAAGGAAAAGGCGTATATTGAGCTTATTAGCACCAAGATTTTAAGCGGCGTGATCTATGCATTTACCCCTCAGTCCGTTGCCATTGTGCAAACACTCACGCAAAAAAATGTACCCGTCATTATTTTGGGGGAAGCCAAAAAAGGTGCGAAGGTAGACTGCGTGAGCTTTGACAGCCACAAAGCAGGCGAGATAGCGGCGCAGCATTTATTAGAGCTAGGTCATAAAAGTATTGCCTTTATCACCAGCCCGCCGGACTCCCTTAGTATGTCGCGTAGGCAGAGAATGGCAGGGGTAGAGGCATATATTCAACAGAATAGTCCATCGTGCACGCTTCATATTTGCATTGCCAAAGAAGAAAGGGATAACGAGAATAATGTATATGAGTTTGAAACCGGCCTTGCCCTGACAAAAAAACTAATTCATGACCATCCGGAGGTTACGGGTCTTATTGGTGTAAACGATGTCATTGCCACCGGCATCATGGCCGCGCTTGTGGATTTAGGCATCAAAGTGCCCCAGCAAATGTCTGTAATGGGGTTTGATAATAGCTTCTTGTCTAAATGTTCGTATCCGAAGCTCACCACCGTTGACCAATGTATCAAGCAGCGTGCGGAGCTTGCGGTACAAATGCTCACGGCAAGACTGGAGGAAGAAGAAATAAGCGAACATCCCCACAAGGCCACCTATGACCCCATTTTGCTCAGAAGAGATTCCACCGGAAAAGCACCGATATAAA
>CAZQDP010000021.1:0-31740 GCA_964592375.1 uncultured Eubacteriales bacterium
TGCTGATGAAGGCATTGAGATAGCAAAAGGAATAAGCAAAAGCATGGATGAGGGAATGGAAGCTATTTCTAAGCATGCTGATGAAGCTGCTCAGGGAGTGGAGAGTAAGCTGAAAGTCATTGATGGTAAGGTTGGAGGCAAGGTTCCGGTTGATGACTTCAATGCAATTAGACAATCCTCAGTTAAAAACTCGAATGCTGATTCAATTACACTGGGCAAACATACAAACGATTCAAACTCATACATTTCAAAAGCGGGTACGGATTCATCCTACTTTGATTTGGGCAATGAGTGGGGCGTTGTGCAAAAGAAATACAATTTAACCGATTCTGAAATGTTTGAGTATTTCAATAAGCCCGCACTTAACGATGCCATTTTAAGTGGTAAGACGATTAAATTCTCCCATAATCCGTTGGATTATCCAGATACTTTTTTGGAACAAGAATGGGATTTCATTAAAGAGGCATTAGGTGTAACTGATAACAATTTAGTAAAGATAGGAGATTTCTGGTATGTTAAGTGAAAATGGAATAAATAAGATTAATTTATTGCATGATTTATTAAAACAATTTTGGGGAAGTAATATTCAGTTTTTGGATACGAGAGTACTTGAAGCACCCTTTGACATGTTTGAGATAAAAGTACTACTTTATAAGAGTGTCGAAGTATTTCTTGGATATGAGAGATCAATTATTGCTATAAGCATTAAAACTAAGGATGGGTTTGTAAACTTGAGAAAATTAACAACAGAAGAAACAATTAAAGGTTTTAAAAGTTCAGAGAAAGATAGTATATTACACAATTTTAAGGTTTTAGATAAAACCTTAAAAGCAATGAATTTAACAAAATAGCAATCAGACAATCGCCTATTTTAGGGCAGTTGTCCGTGATGGTTGGCGGAGGAATGGTGTGCTAAGTAATATCCTTTAACACACCATCTTCCCCATCCATAACCTCATTGTCCATTCTGACACCAAGCCGGAAGCTGATTATGAAGTTTTTAATTGCGGTTATGGCATCAACACTGCTTTGAGCATTGAAAAAATCATGGACGGCATGGGACGGGGTGGAAAATGCGCAATAATATATTGACGAAGCACTATTTAAAACTGTCTGTGGAAATATCACAAGAATAGTGAATAAAATGTAACGAAATATGCCCCGTCAGACTGTACCGAACTTTCTGAAATGATGAATTAAAATTTGATAATAATATATTTCCCTCATAGTTAGGCGGTGATATTGTGGCAACATGGCTTACACATATAAGAGTTGCTGAAATTGTTGTTAATAAAAAACTGCATGTAAAAGATGCTCCTTTGTTTTTTGTTGGAAGTATTGCACCCGATAATGGGCTTGGGGCAGATATATCACATCAGTGTGTCAATGCTGATAAAGCAACATGTGATATAAAAAGATTTTATCGTGACTATATCCTTAATAAAGCATCAGACGATCTTGATTTTTATATCGGGTACTATGTTCATTTGTATACTGATTTGATTTGGCAAAGGCATAAGATTCTGCCATTGATAAAGCAAAACAAAGACATAAAAAAAATAAAACAAATATGGAGAAGTGTTGATGTAAAATTCTTATCAGAAAATAATGGCTATTACCCAATTACACTGATATCCCAAGCAAATAACCTTGAGAAGAATTGGTTTGATTATTACGATATTCATGCTGTTAAAAATTTGAGAGATGATATCATTCAGCTTAGCAGCCAACAGTCAATGGTTCAAGTCAGTGTTGATGCTCAAAATGAAATCAATGAATTTATAAATGAGTGTGCTAATCATATTGTAAATAACTGAGGTGATGTATGAAAAATCTTTTGTTTATATGCGGGCCAAATGGTATTGGTAAAACAACAATAAGTAAAGAAATCATTAGGCAATTACCCAACTCTGCTTATGTTGATTCTGATTTTTCTGCATACGAATCAGCAAAGAAAATTATTGGAAGAGTAAAATGATGAATACGCCATGATAAAACAAGGCACCCTACATCAAATTCCGTAGAGTGCCTTGTTAGTTTTTATCTTTATTCATTTACATTCACCGTCACGCCGGACTTAAATTCTACGATAAATTTGTCTTCGTACATGGTGACCTTTTCAAACAAACGCCGCACAAGCTGTTCGTCGTATTCAGTAAGGGCGGTGGATTGCTTTTTTACGAATGTAATTATGTCAGCAATGCGCTTTTTTAATTCATCACGGCTGGCGTTTTCAACCTATAGCTTTTGCTTCTGGTCACGTAGGTCAGGGGACGATACTATGCATTAAAGAGTATAAGCCTTGATTTCTCAAGACTCTTATGGTACTTTTTAGATAAAGATTGCGTTTTCAAACAGTCTGATCTACCCAAATCGTTCCGTCTCTATAATTCAATTGAAATGTATAATCTAACCTCTAATCTCTTAAAATGGCGCTAACAACAGCCAATCAGATCGCCGCCCATGCATTCACAGCAGCAATCGGCGCACACAAGCTGACCGCAGCAGTTACAGCCGGAGTCGCAGCCGCCTCCACCTGCGGGGGAGTTTCTGTAGTTGCCGCCCATTTGGCCCATTCTGGCAAAGGCCTGCTGATATTCTGCATTGCCAGGCTGCATAGAAACAGCGCGAGAAAAGCTGCTATGTGCCTGATTGTACCAACCACGGCGCAGAGAAATGCATCCAATTAGGAAATGCCATTCGGCATCCTCCTTTTGATTGGTGCGCAAAATCTCCATGGCTTCATCAAGCCTATTTTGGTCAATGAGCCCTCGAACCTTTGCATATAGCGGATTGGAGGAATGCCCTGCGCTGTAGCTTGCCGATGAATACCCGCCGGCAGAGCCTGCTCCTGAGGAACCATTTTTGCGCTGAGCGACAATGCTGTCATACGCTTGATTTATTTCCTTCATTTTTTCCGCCGCCAAATCCGATAGCGGATTATCCTTATACATATCGGGATGATATTTTCTTGCTAAGTTGCGGTATGCTTCCTTGATCTGCTCATCCGAGGCATTTTCGGAAACACCAAGAACACTATATGGATTTTGCATTACTGTTTCCCCTTTATTACTTGATCGGTCTGACTTTTTAAACCTATATAAACAATGTTTTCCAAAAGCCCACGGTTTCTTCTTGTGTCCAGCAGTTCGAAGGCCGCACTGGCGGAGGATAGATTGTACCACAGCGGAGCGGTAACCTCTTCGCTGATAACATCGATGGGATTATAGCTTCCCTTTTTTTTGTCCTTATCGTAATCGTCCAGTGCATCGATGAAATATAGCCATCTGCCTAAATCATACCCCATCTGTGCAAGCGGGCGGCTGTTGTCGTACATATCAAAAATTCCTGCTGTAAGTTCCCCAAAAATCCCTGCCGGAATATCCGGTGCTCTGCAATTCTCTTTTTCCACGCGGCTAAGCTGCGCAAGCTTTGCGGCAATTAATTCTGCTTTTGCGCTGTGCTCCTTGCTGATTTTTTTAGCGGCATGGGCAAAGAAGGGAAAAACGCCGATTAAGGGATTGATACTGTTATCCGCAAGATCATCCTTCAGCTTGTAATAAGTCAAGAGCACGCTCATTTTGGCACAATAATCCATGATTTCACTGCGAGAAATCACTCTGCGGTGGCGAAGGGGATGCAGAAGGCATCGCATTTGAAAGGCCTTTTCCTCCTGCTCATATACACTGGATAAAAGCAGGGCAAGAAATGCAAAGTCGTAGCTTAGCCCTAAGCGGCATATCTGGCTACAGCTTTTCCCTTGCTGATGGCACAGTCCGCAGTAATAGGAGCGAAACACATCATATTCCTTGATTTTAAGCTCTGGCTTAGCAATTTGAATATAGCCCAGCATCACAGTTCATCCTTTGTTTTGTTTATCTAATTTGGCCATCTCCAAAAATAATATACTTGATGGTGGTCAGAGCAGCCAGTCCCATGGGGCCCCTGCTGTGTATCTTTTGGGTACTGATACCGATTTCGGCACCAAACCCGAATTCATATCCATCTGTAAATCTTGTGGAGGCATTAATATATACGGCGGCGGCATCCACCTTTTCTAAAAATTCTCTGCCCCTTTTATAGTCCTTTGTAATAATGGCCTCCGAATGCCGGGTGCCATAGCGGTCAATATGCTCCATGGCCTCCTCAATATCCTCTACCACCTTGACGGAAAGAATATAATCCAAATATTCCGTTCCCCAGTCTTCCTGCGTGGCCGGAACCGCACCCGGAATATATCCAATTGCCTGCTCACAGCAACGAAGCTCCACCTTGCCGGCCATGGCCTGTTGCAGCATCGGTAAAAATGATATCGCCTCGCTTTTGGCAACCAGCAGGGTTTCCATGGCATTGCACACCGCCGGACGGCTCGTTTTTGCATTCACGGCAATGGAAAGCGCCATATCAAGATCGGCGCCGCTATCCACATATGTATGGCAAATGCCGGTGCCTGTTTCAATGACAGGCACGGTAGAATTTTGAACAACCGTTTGAATAAGCCCGGCGCCCCCGCGGGGGATGAGCACATCCACATATTCATTCAGGCGCATCAGCTCCACCGCAGTCTCGCGGGAGGTGTCTTCAATCAGCTGGAGCACACCACTTGGCAGGCCGGCAGCGATGAGCGCCTCGTTCATCACCTGTACAATCTTTTGATTGGAAAAAATGGCTTCACTGCCGCCACGCAGAATGACCGCGTTCGATGCTTTGATGCATAGCGCCGCCGCATCCGCCGTGACATTGGGGCGCGCCTCGTAAATAATACCAATCACGCCAAGGGGTACCCTTTTTTGCCCAATTTGCAGTCCGTTTGGCCGTGTCCACATGGAAATGACCTCACCTACCGGATCGGGCAGTGAGGCTATTTGGCGAATTCCCTCTGCCATGCCTTCTATCCTTGCCGCAGTGAGGGTTAACCTGTCCAGCAATGCGCCGCCGGTGCCCTTTTTCTTTGCGGCCGTAACATCCAAAGTATTGGCCAATAATATTTCATCGCACTTTGCCACCAGCGCATCCGCCATGGCGCAAAGTGCCGCATCCTTTACAATAGAACCACAGCTTCCCATGATCCGAGCTGCTTTTTTGGCCGCCTGACCTTTTACCTTAAGTTCTTGATGCATACAATCACTCTTTTCCTTTTGCTTTTCATTTGCGCCGCTTTTTGCAGAAAAAACAGTAACCCACAAGGGCACAAAAGCAAATTCATACGGGTTTAAACAGTATTATACCATATTTATTTTTTTTTGGGAATAGCGAATTTAAAAAAATGAAAAGAAAAGATGAATACTTATTTTCTCAGGTGCCGATGAGTAGAGGCTACGCTCTGCCCGCCGCCCGTATGTCTTCTTGCAATCCTCGCCCTTGAAACGGCATGCGCCTTCCTTTTAGAGATGACGGGCAAAGAATGCCGATATTCCGGCAGAGCAATGAAAAACGAGATAATACTGCATGCAAGCCATATGCAGAGCAGAGCAATCGTGCTAAGATAGAGGATGTTGCCATAAGAACCTAAAACCGTTTCCCGCATGCCTTTAACTGAATAGGTCATTGGTAAGAAAGCATGAATGACCCTGAAAAAGTAGGGGGATGTTTCAACTGGGTATAGTCCGCCGCAGGAGGTGAGCTGAAGCATCAGTAAGAAAATAGCAATAAATTCGCCAATTTCGTGCATGTTCATAAACAGCATCATCAACATACGGATAACAGCGGCAAAGGCCAAAGCACTGAGCACGGTAAACAAATAAAACAACACTATGTTGTCAATGTGCATTCTCAAAATCATTTGCGCCGCCACGCAGGAGGCAGCGGCCTGCAAAATAGTTATGGTGCTCATGAGGATGGTTTTTGAAAGCAAATGCACACCCTCTGTATTTTTGGGTTTAAAAATAAAAAATATACCAATGCCGCCAACCCAAAGAGAAAGCGAAATAAAGTATGGGGCAAGGCCGTGTGCATAGAGGTCTATGTGGTAGATGGAGTTATTTTTAATTTCAATGGGCTCGGAAAGAACCTCCGCATCTCGGCCACTACGTAGGTACTCACCAATTTCATTGCTAATTCTATTCATAGAAAGCGACATATCCATAGAAGCCTGGGAGATGGTTTCCAGTGCGCCGGATAAAGAATCTCCCGCGGCGGCAAAAACCTTTGCAGTCTCCTGTGCATTTCCCAAATTCGGCCTCATGAGCGCATAATGATCGTTTGTGATTTTGATGGAATCCGATAATGCAGTATCGAGGCGGTCACTTACCGTATCCATCTGCGCAATTGCATCGTCAATGGACTGGCAGGTGCTGTCAATCTCTGCATTGATTTCTGTTACATTCATGCTTTTAAGGCTTGTTGCTGTTTGTGCGCTGATGCCTTTTTTGATACTAGAAAGGCTACCGGAAAGCTGCTTATTCACATCATCCAGCTGCTCATTTGCCACATTGCGCACATCGGCGCTCATATTGATGAGGGTGGACTGCAAAACATCATGGTTTTCATTTACTTTTTGATGAAGGTTCGATTTTAACTCTTTGACCTGCGAGGCCACAAGCTTGCCCAAAAGTGGGCTTATTTGATTGGCTTTGGTAACATACGAATCCAGCTTTGTGTCAATGGCGGAATTGATGCCGTCCAAAACACTATCGGTCAAATCTTTTGCCAAAGCAGTGGAATCACTTTTACTGATAAACAGGCTGGGCACGATATTGTCATCCAATACCTGATCAATGGCAGTATCCGTCTCCTTGACGAAATCAGAGGGATCCGCCTTTACATCGTTAATATCCTTTTTCATATTGAGAAGACGTTCCTTTTTATCGGTCAATGCCTTTTTGGCCTGCTCGGATTCCTTTTTGGTTTTGGAGCGATTGTCTTGAAGCTCATGGAGTGCGCCATCAATATCATCATGGCTCGCCTCCAGCTTTTGATCGGCAGTGCCCTGCAGATTTGAAGCACTCTCTTCCAACCGCTTTGCACCCTCTGCAAGCATTGCGGAGCTTTGATACAGCTTATTTGTTCCATTGGCAAGGCCGGATAGTGCATGCGCATCGCCAAAAACCGTGGCATAGTCCTCCATCACGCCTTGAAGCTTTTGAGCAATGGTTTTATAGATATTTGTTTTTAAGGTTTCTTTAATTTTGGCAAGTCCATTTTCTGCAATAAAGCTCATTAAATAATTATTTTTCTCGTTCACCATGTATTCAATGGCTGCCCTTTGAGGATTTTCGCCTGCAAGAGAAGCCAAATTGGAAGAAAAATCCTCCGGAATATGAATGAGCATATAGTAATCGCCTTTGTTTACCCCGTCCTGCGCCTCCTGCATGGTATCCACGGTAATCCACTTCATGGTTCCGCTTGCCTTTAATTCCTGGGAGAGATCCTCCCCCAAATTGATATCAAAACCAAAAAGATTTACGCCCTGATCAGAGCATACCAAAGCAACCGGCACCCGATCCAAATTCCCATATGGATTCCACATGGCGGCAAGATAGATCATGCTGTACATCAGCGGAAGCGCCACGATGCCGAGCATACAGATGATTTTATATGGTGAATTTGCGATTTTTTTGATATCGCTTGTAAATGTGCGCAGCAGTCGCATAGTAAGCCCCTCCATTTGATGATAAGACGAAACATATAAACATATACAAGAAAATTTTTTTAGTCGTGAATTTGGCGGTACTTTTCAAAAAGAGCAGTCATACAGCTCAGCTGCTGACAGATAAAGGAATAGTGAATGGAATAGTATATCTCTTTGCCATCTTTTCGTGAAAGCACAATATTGGCTCGTTTTAAAATCTGCAAATGATGAGAGATGGAGGAGCGAGTAAGCGAAAATTGCTGTGCAATGTCCCCTGCACGCATGGCCCGCACCTTGACCAGCAAAATAATAATATTTTGCCTGGCTTCATCGGAAAGCGCCGTTAAAACATCTGTATTAAAGATGGAAAGTTCATCAGCAGGCTTTGTCATAAAGCATCCCCCTTATATGTTAATATGTTTAACTATATGAGCATTATACGCGCAATACAAAAAAAAGTCAACCGTTTTGTGAAGCTTTTGACTTAATATACAGTGCTCCGTGTGGTAAGGAAGAACGTAAAAAAAAGCAAAAGTCGGCAAGCTGTGCTTAAAAAAACAGCTTACCGACCTTTTATTTAGAAGTGGTCTTATACTATCAGCATGGAACAACCGAGCCGAAACTGGTTCTAGTCCCCTGTTATTTAGGAGTGGTCTTGCACTGCAACAAGTAAATATTTCACCTAACATACGTTTTAGTCCCCTGTTATTTAGGAGTGGTCTTGCACAAATCAGATATTCATAAACAAAGCAATGGCGTTTTAGTCCCCTGTTATTTAGGAGTGGTCTTGCACCTCAAATTTTAAATTCGAGTAATGTCATTATAGCACTTTTAAGCTCATTTGTCAAATTTTTATAGTAAAAAGCATCATCTTTATGAATTCCCAATTCGGTTTTTGTATCTCTGCTTAAGGTGCGTAAGGCTTCTTTATTACATGCCAATTGCCTATCTATAATTTTTGCATTTCGACTATCAAGCCCAAAATTGCCATCCGGATTGCTTTTTAATGCGCCGCTTATCTCTAAATCAAAGTGCTCCAAAGTGCTGCAAAGCTTCGCCATGACGGCGTTTTGATGCTTTCGGCTGTAGGACATATGATCTCGCATGAGGTTGTAAAGCTCAAATATTGAATATTGATTGGTTCTGAGGTTTTTAAAATGCGCTATTTGATTTCTTAAATCTAATCTGCGTATACCTCTGCGTATACCAGTCCTTTCATTTCGAAAAAACAATTTCCGTATCATATCGGGAAAAGGTGAACTTCTCATATAGTTTTGCAGTCCTTCTCCCATAGAGGAGCCAGCATATTCAAAAATATTCTTAACTTCTTGTGGATCCACGCCCAGACCCAATAACAAGAACTGCAAATCCCGCTCCCATATATGCACCCACATGAGCAAATTGGAATAAAGGTGGAGGGTGCATGCTTGTAGCTGCTGCACCGGGAAGAGCTCTACTTTATGGACATTTTGGGTATAGGCAAGGTGCTTTTTTCTGCTTTCTATCTCTGCACTTAGCTCAGCTGCATTTTCAATATCAACCAGCTTTTTTTGCTGAAAAAAGCTTTTGTGTTCGGATTTATGATTGGCATATGCAGTCATATCCCCAGCGGTTACCTTATTTGCCCCATATACTGCCTCAATGGCTTTTTGGGTGCCGTACATTTTGCTGTGAATCACGCCGGAATATGCGATTGGATTTTTGTCGTCGTGATAGATGGCATTCACAATGAGACCCGAATCTATAAACTTTCCCAAAATGGCGGTATAATCACCCTCTGTAGCAAAAAAATCCTGCCAAAGACAAACGCTTTTTTCATCTTCCTTTTGCCTTGGAGGCGCAATCCATCCCACGCTTTGCATGCAGGTTCTTAAAAAAATCAATGCATTCTCAATGGCTTTGTCCGTATCTTCCCCCTGCAAAATGGGAGGCAAGATGGCTTTGCAAAAGTCGCCAAAGCAGCCGATTTTGGCAGGAAAGACAATGGCATGCCTCTCTATAATATCCCTGCGAAACTGCTGAAATTTTAAAAGGGTATGCACAAGCTCGCTGAGCTGATGGGGCACAGTAAATTTTGAAAGTACATATAGCCCGGCAAACTGCGCAGTTTGAAAATTTTCAATCCTTAGGTCGTCGGAATTTTCGGAGCATGCCACACAGCCCTCTTTGCCAAACAGGAAGGGATAGTGCGCTTGCATATAGGAATAGAAAACATTCGCAACAATATTTCGGAATATGATATTGAGATGATCGCTCTTTGGCTTGTCTTGCTTGGTCTTATTGGTGTTGCGGTGCATAAACTCAATATGTACTTTTTCTGCCTGGGCTTCAAGGGAAGCTATGCCATCCATAAGCTGTTCATATTCCTGCTGAGCAGTATCTTTATCCGCAGTGTTTTGCAGGGCTTGTTCTGTGACCATATGATCCATTGACAAAAATTCATTGTAATACACCTCCTGTAGTAGAAACAAAAAGGCAGCGTTTTTTGCACCATTCATAGGAGGGGCTTTTTGTAGCAATACATTTTTCAGGCGGGTAAAGCTTGGAAAATACGCCTTGGTGGTTGGGAGATGGCGCAAACTGTTCTGTAGTAATGCCGTAACATCCTCTTTATTATAAAAATCATCTATTTGATTACTTCTATACTTCTCTTCCAAAAAATGCTGCCGCAATTCAAACTCTTTTTTGATAAGGTGACAAATCGCATCGCTTGGGGTAGGTGAAACTTGGGTATGATATTCATAGTGAATGGTTTGATTGCGCACAAAATATAAGCTTGTCACCAGCTGCGAAGCCAGGTTTTCAAATGAATCGGTAGCATAATTTTCATTAAAAAAACGTTGGCCGCCAAAAAAGGCTTTAATTTGCTTATCTGTATTCGCATCAACAGGATATGGATAGCGGACAGATAGATAGTCATTTTCATCTGCCATTTTGTTTAATGCGCCACCCAAATTGGAATATGCAAAAGAAAATGCAGTGGCAAATTTTCGCCTTATAACCTCTACTGCCTCAATCATTTCAAGATGGAAGCTTGTCCACTTTGTTTCGCTCTGCTGGGCAAGTGCATGGTAATAAGCGTACTTTCCACGCTGTATGCATTTATTTGCAATATAATTTCTTGCATTGCCACTTGCTCGTTTGATTACTTTTTCTACTGCATACTGCTCTTTGGGAATATCATTGCCCTTTGGAAAATCGCTTTTGATAAAATCAATTGCTTTGGAGATGAAATACTCGTCCTTGGCATTGAATTCTTTTGCAATTGCCCACAGATTACGGATTGTTTTTGCCTTATCATATACTGCAATGGTTACAGCTTGCCCGAAGGATTTTTTTGAAATTGTTTTTTCTGCATCGCAATAAAGCTTTTCTTTTAAACACTGAAAAAAAGGCTGCATTTTTTCAAACAGTTGATCATATGCAGATTGTGGATGGATCGTAAACTGATTAAAAAAATCGTTCAGCATACTGTTCTCAAAATGCGGCAAGTGGTTATTCTGTGTATCAAAATAAATGGGCACAATTTGCTTTTCAATGCTTATGTAAATGGCATCTGCATTCGTTTTCCTTTGCAGCTTTAAAAGCTCTTCTTCCTTTGTCGATTGGATGGCAGGAAGCTTACGGATGGCCTCTTTAAATGCCAAAATATCTCCATTTGTTTCTTGATATGCACGATAGAATTTATCTTCATCAACGCATTCCCGGTATGGAATTTTAAGGTTGCGTTTTATCCAATTTGAAAGGTCGTCTTTCTTGCGAATTTTCGGTAAAGGTTGTGGGTTTTTAACAAAGATATCGTACAAAAGCCTTGTGGTTTCCTTTGCCCTTCTAATTCTTTCCTGCACATAATCATTTGCACAAACACCTTTTTTGAAATATAACAATCCTTTCTCGCCGGAGCAAACACGAACGCCATTTACCTTTGAAATCTTCATATTCCAACAACTCCTTTTGATGCATATATAAGTACGTAAGGATTTCTCTTATGCTGAAAATGCTAACGCATTTATCGGTCTTTTACCACCACATTATCAATATACACCTCCACAGCCGTAACACCCGTATTGGTGCCGAAGCCGAGGCTTTTGATATTGTCTACTTTTGTTCGCAGGGGGATATGAGGGGCAATGCAAGTGCCGTCCACATACCAGCTCATGGTATCGGCGGTAACATCCACTTCAATGCGCATATGGTATGCCTTGTCTTTTTGGGATGGGGTGAGAGTTCGGGTTGTTGTTCCATCGTACCAGGCGAAACTGGTGGTTGCAAATAGGGAGGCGGCCATTTTGCCGCCATTATCAAACAGATACAAAACATCTGCTCCGCCGCCGGCGGTTGTATATTGGTAGTCAAATTCCACGGCGAAGGAGCCGGTCTGCTCCTGAATTTGGTATATGGCATCCACAGAGCCATTCGTTTGCCCAACCTTAAGATGTAGCCGCTGGGTACTTGCACTGCTTTCCACATGGATATATCCGTCAGCAGGTGGCGCGGCGTAGGTCCAGGAGCCGCTTGTTGGCAAAGGGCCGGGGCTATAGGCTTCAAAATCTTCTGAGGCAAGTGTGATAGGAGTGCCAACACTCACAGCAATGCTGCGTGATATGACCCCATCACTCACCGGAATGGCAATTTCTATGGTGGTATTGCCTGCATCAAGGCAACGAATTTTTCCGTTTACAACATCGCATACTGCGGTATTGCCGCTGACGGCCGTGTACATTTCACTGGATAAGGTGAGGGCGGCGCCGGATATTGTGGCCGAGATGGATAAATCCATGCTCTGCCCAGGAGCAGCTTTTACTTCCATGGGAGATATGCTGATACTGGATACCTGCGAGGTGAAAAGATCCAGTCCGGTATCTTTCATGGCAAAATCGGAAAATAGCGCTCGGGTCATTTCGCTTCCCCCAGCGGCAAATATACCGGCACTGCAACGCTGAAGCACAATGGAGGGCGTGGTGTCAAGGGTGACAAAGTCCGTGCCGTTATCCGAGATTTGCGCTGTGATTTTTGCTCCACCCTTGGCAAGGCGAAGATATTTGCCACTGCCGGTGAGGGTAGTGCGCACGGTGGTTTTATCCGTTTGGGTGCGGTATTCAAAGATAACACTGCCTGCCATATCCCGATACAGCGCCGCAAAGATGGCATTGGAGGCAAGGCTCTCACGCAGCATCACGCCTGCAATGCCGTCGCTACTGCCCACTTGCTCCTCCACTTTTGCCACCACGCTGTAGCCCTTTATCATCGGATCTTCCACATGACGATAGACAAAGGATGCACTATCCGAAAAGCCGGGATCCTGGTAGGTGGAAACATTCAAGCCTTTTCCCATGCTATCCATCTGCACGCGGCCGCCTTCCATGGTCGCACTGCCTTTCGGTGCAGGGTTGCCCACTGCAAAGCCGGAATATTCTTTTGGCAAATCAAAGGCGCCGGCACTTCTTCTGCCGGGCATTTCAAAGGAAACAATGCCCCATTCCTTGATGCTGTCAATATGCAAAGTGGCAATGGTGCCATTTGTGCTCATGGGCAGAGCAAGCGTGGGCTTGCCCGGGCGGTGCAAATACGCACGAGCATTGAAAGGCAAAACGCCGATATCCACCTGCAGGTCAATGTCATTTGCAAAGGCGGCGCCCACTTCGGTGAGCAGATGCACCACAGTACTAGTCTCGTTACGGCGTAGCATGGTGGTCACGACATTGTCTGAAGAGGTGGCCCATGCCTTTTTTTGCGAGCCAATCCAGGTGGCACTGTCTACAGTGGTAGCGGAAACAATTTGTGCACCGCAGTTTTGCGCCAACTGCACATCCTCGGTGGATAAACTGCTCAGCGCCGAATAGGTCACAATATAATCAAGTCCTGCAAGGTCTTCACTTCGCAGATGGTACATGGCATAATCGGGATTGTAAGCGGTCATCAAAGTTTTAAAGGGAATGCCGGCCCGAACAAGCTTCATCACAAGGGTTCTGAAATTTGAGGCATTCAAGTTTTGCCAGTTTACCAAAATCCCCACCTTGGCAGGAGTCTCATAGCCGTCAAACAAGGTGTTATTTTCCCTTATAAATTCATACAGATCGCCGTATTCGTAAATGGTGCCAAAATAGCGTGTGCTATCGTGCACCCAAGTATCCCACGGCACCAAAAAGAACTGACCCATGGCGTAGGTCTGTGCAATGGCCGGGCGGAGCTTGGCAGGCTCCATGCTATAAGGCACGGAGGAAATCACAAAGGGCGTATTGGCATTGGTATAAATGGACGATGCGGCGGCAATATAGGGCAGAGAAATTTGCGTTGTATCATTGTGCTCTGTAATGCCGTAATCGTATTTATCTCCAAAAAACTGGCCGCCAAGGGAAATGTCCCAGGTAGCAAAAGCAGACATATTCACCGATAAGGAAATGCTTTTGCCGGCATAAGCCGAAATTTGGCTCCGCAGAGTATCGGCATAGTCAAAGCACACCTTCTTTTGAAAAGCGATAAAAGAACTATTGGTGGGCAGGCTACTGCGGCCGGACATATAGGCGCTGTCTGTGGTAAGGCCGCGAGAGATAACATAATCATGATAATTGAAGCTGTCAATATCCGTAATGCCCCAAGAGGTAAGCGTTTGCGCAGATACCTTTTCCTTCAGGTAAGCGCGAAAACCGGAAATGCAGCTATCGCAAAAACAACCGGCGCCCCAGCTTAGCAGTCCATAGTTGCCGGCCGCATCATCATGCTGAAATTCGGTTGCGCCTGCATCCACCGCCCTTTTCGCAATATTGACCACTGCACTGATGTACTGCGGATTGTTCATGCATCCCCAGCGAGCGCCCCAGCTCATCCATGGTGCGATGGCGGGCTTGCCCTCCAAGGTCACAACGCCGCCCGGAATGGGAGTGGTTCTATCGGTAGCGGCATTGGGAATATTACTACTGCCTGCATTTGTATTGAGAGCAGCCTGAAAGGTAATGCCCAAATCGGTGATGCTTTTAATATTATCGGCATTTTCCATATAGGACCATTTGTCGCCCGTTGCCATAAATCGCTTCAAGGCATCGAGCGTGCCGATATCTCCAGTGTCTGTAGTGCTTTTTCCGGTTCGAAACCAGCGTGCGGATAAAAACACCGAGGAATATCCCGTAGGGTGCATGGCATAACTGGACAGAGGATACGACGAGGAAAGCGGCTCTTTCCACAGCATCAGCACAATGGAATAATTCTCTCTTGCGCTTGGAATGCTTAGCTGCAGCTCCTCTGCAAAGGTCGTGCCACCCGGAATGGATAAGCCCTTTTGCAGTTTCATTTGCACCATGGTATTTCCATTTTTCAGCACCGCTACTAGGGTGGCAGTATATGCCTTGCCGGTACTGTTATTGATCACAGGTCGCACCACAATGCCGGCGGAGCTGGAGATAAAGGTAGAGGAACTGGCCGAAAGTTCTACTGCCCGATAGGCGGTATCCTTTGGATATCCGCTGTATGTTTCGATATTGTCAAAATTGCACCCGGCCGATCCGGTAGAAATGGAAAAATTCGTATAGGCCGTGGCGGAAAAGGGAATGCCTTTTGCACGCAAAACGCCTTCGAGGTATACATCATACAAAGCGCCGTCTGCGCAAATTTGCAGGGTATTCCACTCGCCTTGTTTTTCGATGGAAATCGTAGTGCCGTTTGCCTGCACACTGCCTGCCATAAGCGAAAGCGAAATGCCGCCGCCGCAATCAACCAAGGTCGTACCGCTTACTGGTAAAAAGTCCATTTGAACGGTAAATCTGCCGCTTGGCTGCTCCCAATAAGGAAAAGATAACGCGCTTTGGCTTTGCATTTCAATGTAGGTGTTGCTGCCATCACGGCGTAGGTATACATTGGCATTTCCCTCATATAAACTGCCGCAAAGCGCCGGATCTACGGTAAAATGTTGTGGCGAAGCATACATAGTAGGCGCAATGTCGGGAGGCGGAAGAAAGGTTGCCACCGGAGTTGGCGTGGGCACAGGGGTTGGCGTAGGAGTTGGGGTGGGGGTTGGCACAGGTGTGTTTTTAATGCCGATGTACGCCGATATATTGTCAAATCCGCCTTTAAAGGGCATGATCACCGTGTTGGGAGAGGAGGCGAAAATACCAACCGCATGGAATTTCACCCTGCCGCTTATGGGTGAGGGTGCGGATACCACCGATGGCAAATTGGCATTTGTTCGAAATGGCCATGGGGTGGTATTGATTTTTACGCCGTCGATATAAATATCATAGGTATAGCTATCTGCAAAAATTTCATATTGAATTTTGTAAAAGCGTGAGGCATCCAGCTTGCCTGATAAAACGTTTGAAATCACATCACGAAAGCTACCCATATTGACCTGCGAGCAGATATAGGGATAGCCGTCTGCCGGCGTATCATCGCTATCCTTGCCATATAGGTAAATATTGATCATATCACTGCCGGATTGCGGCAAAAAGTCGGTTTCAAATATAAAGCTTGCGGTGTCCTGCGCGGGCAGTGCAAAACGAATATTTGGCTTGCCTTTTTCCGTGGAACTCAGCATCAAATACTGATTGGACGAAGACTTGACAATACTTGTATAATCCATCTCCTCGTATTTGCTACCAACCGGCAGGTCTTCAAAGGTCACAGGCAAGAGCAGCTCCGTGCCGGAAAAAGCAAGCGCGGACTGCCATGAGAAAAACATGCCGATAATGCAACAAAGCAAAAAGAGCATTTTATAGGTACCATTCATATTCATTCCCCCTAATCATTATATTTTATCATAGGAAGGACTTTGTGTAAACACGGCGCAAAGAGAAGATTATCCGCTTTATTTGTGCAAATTCACTGATTTTATACTTTGCATTGCATTTTTACCAAAATAATGGTATAGTAAAGCAATATTAAATGAGAAGGAATGGAAAGGCAATGATAAAACGCATCGCAATTATCGGGCTGGGGCTTATCGGCGGATCTTTTGCAAAAGCCATAAAAAAATACACCTCTGCCTCGGTGGCAGGCTATGATATTTCGGAGTCAACAATGGAAGAGGCCTTGGCCACCGGAGCCATTGACAGCAGAGTGGAGGTGGACAAAGCGCTTGACTATGATTTGATTATTCTTGCGCTGTATCCATTACTTGCGGAGGAATTTATCAGGAAAAACATATCGCACACGGCAAAGCATTGTATCATAACGGATATATGCGGCGTAAAAGAGTATGTTTGCACAAAGATTGGAGCCATGTGTACCCGGCAGGGCATATCCTTTATTGGGGGACATCCCATGGCAGGCAGAGAAGCATGGGGCTTTTCCCATGCAAATGAAGCACTTTTTGCGGGTGCCAGCATGATTCTTACCCCTTGCGAGGATGTACCGACCAGTGCTACCGCGATGCTTTCTGAGCTATATATGGCACTGGGGTTTGGCGGCGTTGTGCTCACCTCTGCGAAGGAACATGATCGGATTATCGCATTTACCTCTCAGCTTGCGCATATTGTATCGAATGCCTATGTCAAAAGTCCTTCGGCGCCAAAGCACAAAGGATTTAGTGCCGGAAGCTTTAAGGATCTGACAAGGGTGGCAAAATTACAGCCTGAAATGTGGGCGCAGCTATTTTTGCTCAATCGGGATTATTTGCTCTGCGAAGTAGATAGAATGATAGAAAGCCTTTCCATGTATCGGGAGGCCATCGCGAATGAGGATGAGATAACGCTACGCGCACTGCTAAAAGAAGGCAGTGATCGGAAAGACGAAATTTCAAAGTAAACCCCAAAAGCACTACGCAATAGCGGAGAGGATTTTTGTATGCTACTATCACAGCTGGGAGGCGCAGTGGGAGCGGTAATGGTAATCGTACTGCTCGTTGGCATGGGATATGCGCTGACCCATTATAAAAAATTAACAGAGCCGGTGGCAGGGTTTATTTCATGGTTTGTCATCAATGTAACCCTTCCGGCGTATATGATATATTATATGTATACCTCTTTTTCAAAGCAGGAGGCTTTGCATTTTCCCCAATATGTGGGCATTCCACTTTTGTCGGTTTTGGTGGGTTATGTGGCAGGAGCTATTTTGGCCTCGCTGTTGAAGGTGCCCCAAAACCGCCGGGGAATCATGATTGTGCTCTGTGCCCAGAACAATACGATTTTCATGGGACTTCCCGTGAACATTGCTTTCTTTGGGGAGCAGAGCATACCGTATGTGTTGTACTATTATATGGCAAACACCTTGCTTTTTTGGACGTTAGGTAGCTTTGTGATGAGTCCAAAAAGCCAAAAGCCAAGCATTTCTTGTAGTGTAAAGAACATGATTACGCCTCCGCTGATTTCTATTTTTGTCGGCATTCCCATGCTACTTGCAGGGGTGAGCCTGCCCGGATTTTTACTGGATACCTTAAAATACATTGGTAGCATGACCACACCGCTATCCATGATGTTTATCGGTTATATTTTAGGCAAGGCCGGACTATCTCATATCCGTTTGGGGAGGGATGTCATTTTTGGAAATCTCCTGCGCTTTGGGGTCGGGCCGGGGCTTGCGCTGTTGGTATATGCCTTTTTCCCAATGCAGCAAATGATGCATGATGTGTTTATTGTGCAGGCGTTTATGCCGGTGATGGCCAATCAGGTCATTTTGGCCCAGGAAAAAGGGGGAGACAGTGAGTTTGCAGCGGTAATGGTGTCCTCAAGTACGCTTCTAAGCCTCGTGCTGTTGCCGGTGGTCAAAATGCTGCTCTAACCACGCTCCGAAATGCTTTTTAAAGGCTATGTGCCTACCCATATGCCATTTGCAGGGCAGGCAATGTCCTTTTAGCAAAAATAAAAATATGCGGACAATTCATTGTCCGCATATTTGATTGGTACCTCATTTTTATCTGCAGTATTGCAGATAAAGAGCTCAGAGCTTATATTGATTGATTAGTGCAAGTTTCATATCCCACAGCTTTTGGGATAAATCCACATAATAGCGATGAGGATTTTCAAACCGCTTTACCTCGTCCCACAGTGTATCCGTTTGGGCAAGGCAGTATTCCCGAACCTTTGCAACCGTAGGACAACGATAGACCAAGCGGCCCTGATCAAAAATCTGCACCAATAGGGCGCGCGCGTGAAAATCAGTGATAACCTTGCGTTTCCATACATGCTCGGGATCAAAAATTTCGTAGGGACCGGTGCTGTCAATCTCCTCGTCATGCAAGGTAACAACATCAGCAATGGCTTTGCCGTTCTCATTGGAATAGAGGCGGTGAACCTGCTTGAAGCAGGGTGTTGTAATCTTTGTAATATTCTCACTCAGCTTAATTTTAGGGGTGATAATGCCATTTTCTTCAATGGCGGCAAGCTTATACACGCCGCCAAGCACAGGGGTGGATTTGGAGGTGATGAGCCGCTCGCCCACACCAAAGGAATCAATTTGTGCCCCTTGTAGCAGCATGTCTCGAATAATATATTCATCTAATGAATTAGAAGCCACAATCTTGCAGTCGGGGTAGCCTGCACTATCCAGCATTTTACGCGCCTTGATGGATAGGTAGGTAATATCCCCGCTGTCTATCCGAATGCCGCGAGGCCGAATGCCAAGCGGCTTTAGCTCTTCGTCAAAGATGGCGATTGCGTTTGGCAATCCGGATTTTTGCACATTATAAGTATCCACCAAAAGAACACAGTCCTTTGGGTACTGCCGTGCATACGCACGAAACGCCTCTTTCTCACTTTCAAACATCTGTACCCAGCTATGGGCCATTGTGCCCACGGCAGGAATACCAAAATGCTGATCTGCCATGGAGCAGGAGGTTGAACTGCAACCTGCGATGTAAGCGGCACGTGCACCCCAAAGCGCGGCGCTGTATCCATGAGCACGCCTTGCGCCAAACTCCATGACATCCCTGCCCTTTGCCGCACTGACAATTCGGCAAGCCTTGGTGGCAATTAAGCTTTGGTGGTTAATCGCAAGTAGCAGCATGGTTTCCAGTAGTTGCGCTTGTATAATCGGACCGCGCACAATCATCAGAGGCTCGCCCGGGAATACCGGTGTACCCTCCGGCACGGCATAGACATCACATATGAATTTCATATGTTCAAGATAATGAAGAAAATCCGGATGAAATTGCCCTTTGGAAGCAAGGTACGCAATGTCTTCCGAGGTAAAACGCAGGGTTTGAAGGTATCGAACAATCAGCTCAAGACCCGCCATGATAACATAGCCGCCCCCATCGGGAATACTTCTAAAATAGATATCATAATAGCCGATGCGATCCTTCATTTTATTTTCAAGAAAACCGCCCGCCATCGTAAACTCATAAAAATCTGTGAGCATGGCAAGGCTTGTTTGGTCAAATACCATAACACTCAATCCTTATCATCGGTAAAAAACAAGAGAACGCAGCGTATCTTACGCGAGTGCATCGTCATTGCTTTGCGCTCCCCTTTTTTCGCTTCACACTATTTTTTCGTATTGGCAAGTTGCTCTAAGCTATCTTCCAGCCAGTAGGCACCAATGTCCAGTGCACGGTAAATACCTTCTCGCTCCGCTTTGCGAATAACCTTGCCTGCGCCGCTTTGGTCATTGGTCATCAACGAAATGATCACGGTTGAGGCAATGTTCAGATCACCTAATTGTCTACCACTCGTAAGCGTTAAGGTAACAATCAGCTTATCTTCGAAATTTCCGTAGTATATGGTATCTCCTCTTCTGATAAGGGGCTTTCCCTTATAAGTGAGAAATGGTTTTTCCTCTTTTTTTACAGTCATCTATAATCCACCTTCTTTATTTTTACTGCACACCAAAAGTTGCAGAAAACAATACTCTATATATTGTATCATAAAAACCATTTATAGTAAAGACGTTTTTAACATTATTTCCACTTTATATAAAAAAATAGTCTAATTTCATCATTTCCTATAAATTTTATGACAAAAATAATAAATTTCTTCTTGTAAATTTGTAAAAAATGTAGTATTATATAATTACATTGCACATTTTCAACAAAAAACGAAGCTATTATTCAGCATTTTGGTGATAGATTTTTTGCACCCGATAAGAAGGAGGAAAGTAAATGAGCAGGATTTTTCAAAATGTTATTTTTCAGCTAAAGGATTTATATGGCCGAAAATTGGGTGTGATCGACAATACCGGAATTGTTACCTCCTGCACGTATGGAATACTGGATAATGAAACGATTGATTACATATTGAAAAAATATGCCGATCCATCCGCTTTTTATTCATACAATGGATATACATATAAGCCGGTGAGCAATCGCAACAGGCTGGAGTTCGTGACCTTTTGTGAGGGAGCGGATGAAGTGGCACGTACCTGTTGCAGTGTACTGGCCATTACCTTGTCGAATATTAAACTGTTCCATGATGAGAAGTACGATAAGAGCAATTTGGTGAAAAACATATTAATGGATAATATTCTCCCGGGTGATATTCTCATTAAATCAAAGGAGCTGCACCTTGCTGTGGACGTATGCAGAGTTGTTTTTCTGGTACAAGCACCGGCAGGCACCAACTTCTCCATTTATGATATACTGCAAAATCTTTTTCCTGAAAAATCAAGGAATTTCATCATTAATGTTGATGAAAAGTATATCGCACTCGTGCGTGAGACCAAAATGGATGTGGAAACAAAAGAACTGGAAAAGATTGCAGTATCCATCTCCGATACATTGCATACAGAAGCATATGTTAAGGTGAATATCGGCATAGGTTCCCCTTGTAATAATATCCGTGACCTTGCAAAATCCTTTAAGGAGGCGCAAGTTGCGCTTGAAGTGGGAAAGGTATTTGATATTGATAAGCAGATTATCAATTATGAAAACTTAGGCATCGGCAGGCTGATTTATCAGTTGCCTACCACACTGTGCGAGCTATTTTTAACCGAGGTATTCAGAAGAGAGCCTTTGGATGTACTTGATCAGGAAACGATTTTAACCATTCAAAAGTTTTTCAAGCACAACCTCAATGTATCTGAAACTGCAAGGGAGCTGTTTGTTCATCGCAACACATTGGTGTACAGGCTGGATAAGATCGAAAAAATTACCGGCCTTGACCTTCGGGAGTTCGATCAGGCAGTTGTCTTTAAAGTGGCCATGATGGTAAAAAAATATCTTGCCTCCAATACGGTGAAGTATTAATGTAATGTTTTAACTTTGAGAAGGGAAGTTATCCAATGGTATCATTTCAGAATGTATCCAAGGTGTATGGTACTGGTATCAAGGCCTTGGATGAAGCATCCTTTTTTATAGATCGCGGTGAATTTGTATTTGTTGTGGGGCCGAGCGGAGCCGGCAAATCCACCATTACCAAGCTGATGTATCGGGAGGAAATACCCGATAGCGGCAATGTTATTGTCAATAACTTTAACTTAAATAAAATACAAAGAAAAGAAATCCCATATTTGCGTAGAAGCATTGGCATGGTATTTCAGGATTTTCAGTTGCTCGCAAGAAAAACAGTATATGAAAACGTATCCTTTGCCATGGAAGTAACCGGAGCGGCCAAACGCAATATCCGCCGGCGTGTGCCGGAGGTTTTGAGCATGGTGGGCTTAGGAAACAAGGCGAAAATGTTGCCGGGCAATCTTTCCGGTGGGGAACAACAGCGTGTGGGCATTGCTCGTGCACTGGTGAATAATCCGAAAATTATTATTGCAGACGAACCTACCGGCAATTTAGATAATGAAACAGCATGGGAAATCATGTCTCTTTTGGATCAGATTAATAAACTCGGAACGACAATCATTATGGTTACCCATTCTCATCATATTGTGGATGATATGAAAAAGAGGGTCATCGCCATTGAGCAAGGGAAAATCGTTCGTGACGAAGAGGGGGGCTACCACAATGCCCTTTAGAACCTTTAAATATTATTTTGGACAAGCAGTGGAGGGTATCGGCCGCAATGGCCTGATGTCGTTTATCTCCGCAACCACGGTGGCATTTTGTTTGATGTTGCTTGGTATTTCTATTTTATTTGGAAACAATTTGCAATTTATATCCTCTCAGTTGCAGTCGCAGTTTGAAATTCAGGTGTATATGGACGATACCATGTCGGCAGACAAGGCGAAATCCGTTGAAGGTTCAATTGAGAGCATCAGCGGCGTCAAAAAAGCCCAGTTTATATCCAAGGAAGATGCGCTAAAGGATTTTCAAACCGCCATGGGAGATGATAATGCACTTTTTGAAGGCTTGGATGAAAAAAATCCCCTGCGCCATTCTTATCGTATTACCTTAACAGACATTTCCATTGTACCCGCCGTGACGCAGGCACTTGAAAAAATTGCCGGCGTGGCAAAGGTGGTTAGCCGTACAGATATTTTGGAAAAGCTACTCTCCTTTACCACCATTGCACGAAATGTTGGCTTTGGTGCGATGCTTATTTTTGCGATTATCGCCATCTTTATTATATCCAATACCATTAAGCTTGCGGTGATGGCACGCAGAAAAGAGATTAATATTATGAAGCTGGTGGGTGCTACCGATTGGTTTATTCGATGGCCCTTTGTCATTGAAGGGGCGCTGGTGGGTATATTGGGCGCTGTGGCGGCCTATGTGCCTGTGATTTTAGGATACACTGCGCTATATAAATGGTGGACCAATTTTTGGAGCATTTTAAAGCTCATTCCGGCGAGTGATGTGAACGGCTCTATTTTGGTTGTGTTTGTTGTAACGGGAATTGTTATCGGGGGCATCGGAAGCATGCTTGCACTCCGCAAATATCTGGATGTATAAGTTGGCCGCCTTTGGCCATATAGAGGTGATTTTGATGAGAATAATAAAAACAATGCTTGCACTACTAATATGTTTTTCTTTGGTACTTTGCAGTTCGGCGGGTGCCTCAGCCAAAACGGTTACAGAGCTACAAAAGGAGCTCAAGGAAAAGCAGAGTACGATTAGCAGTATCAAAGCCAAGCTCAAAAGCCTTGCGGGAGATAAAGCAAAATTTGCAGAAGAAAAATCCATCATTGAGCAGGAACTGCAAGAGGCCGAAGAAAATATTGCGCAAATTCGCTCTCTCATCCAAGCAAACGAGAGCTCTCTTGCACAGGCAAATAAGGATTATGAAGCCACCGTATCGGTGCTGAGTAGCCATGAAGGCGTTTTTAGCAATCGTATACGATATGTATATGAGCAGGGTAGAATATCCTATTTAGAGGTGATATTCGGTGCCAAAAGCTTTTCAGATTTTTTAAGCAGACTCAATATTATGCAAGATATTATGCAGTATGATAAAGATGTGATTGAAGGATATACCAAAGCAAAGGAAGAGTTACTTCGAAATAAAAAAGCCATTGAGGATTTGAAGTTAGACCAAGAATCACTACTCAGCTTAGAGAGCTCGGAAAAAAATCGTTTAGAAAAAGCTTCTACTCAAAAGGAAGAAATCATCGAGAAAATTGAGACAAACGAAGACTACTATAAAAGTCAACTTGCGGCGGCAGATAAGGAAATGGAAAAAACCAGCCGTGCCATAGAAAATGCACTGGCCAGTGCAAGAAAGTCTAATCCCTCGTCCAAATATGCCGGTGGCACCATGGCGTGGCCCGTGGCGGCGGGAGGCAAGGTGACCAGTGTATATGGCTATCGAACCTCGCCTGCAGTGGGTTACCATTATGGTGTGGACATTGCCATCGCATCGGGCAATGATATTGTGGCCGCCAACGACGGCGTGGTAGTGATTTCCGGATGGAATGCAGGCGGTTATGGGAACTATGTGGTGGTGGATCATGGCGGCGGGATATCCACCTTATATGCACATGCAAGCAAGCTATACACCTCCAAGGGGCAAAGTGTCAAAAGAGGGCAAGCCATTGCGGCAATTGGGTCAACGGGATTTTCTACCGGACCGCATCTACACTTTGAGGTGATGGTTGGGGGTAAAAAGGTAGATCCGTATCCATATATTAAGTAAAATGTGCGATCTTGGCATATCGCCAAGGAACAAGGAAGGATTGTGAATAATTTGGATTTTCATCAATACAAAGAGGTGTGGGTTTTTTTAACATCCATGCTACCTATCTTAGAACTTCGCGGCGCACTACCCATTGCCCTTGCAAACGGTATTCCTCCGGTTCAAGCGTATATTATTTGCGTAATCGGGAATATTCTGCCCATTCCTTTTATCATATTTTTCATTAAGCCCCTTTTTGTTAGACTTAAAAAGCTCGATAAGCTTCGGCATTTTATCATGCGGATTGAAGAACGGGCGTTTAAGAAGTCAAAAGATGTTTCTAAATATAATCTGGTGGGACTATGCATTTTCGTGGCCATTCCTCTGCCGGGAACCGGCGCATGGACAGGAGCACTGATTGCGGCACTGCTGGATATGAGAGTGAAGCAATCCTTAATATCTATTTTTATTGGTGTACTGATTGCCGGCCTTCTGATGCTTGGTGCATATTATTTGGTGGCGGCAGGTGCAATTGCCGGCGGATCCTTGCTTGCGCACCTTTTGGGTGTAAAATAGTCGTCAAAACAATCCTTCAATACTTAAGCGTTCTGTTTCATGCAAGTGAGAAAACAGAGCGCTTAATTTTTTAATTTCACCGGCAAGCTGCTCTGAAATGATCCCTTCATTATCATCCTTTTTTTGCTCGCTGCTTTGCACCATGCCGGCAATGGTAGCGAGAGTTTCATCTATTTCATCAATATGCTGGTTTTCAATAGAAAAAGCAATGATTACTTTTGATTTCTTCCACTCCTTAGCCATCGCATGAATATGGTTTTGGAGTTGCTCCGTCTCGGAGGGTGAGGATGTGAGGAGCTCCTCAGCTTGCAAGGATAAGCTTTGAGACGCACGAGAAGTATACATAGAAAAAAATATTGTAAGGCCTACCATCATCGCACAGAGCCCTAACATAATTAGCAGTTTATTGATGGAAAAAACCTCCTCTTTGCTTGTATGCATAAACGAAATGGGAAAACGGTATTTTTCGATGGTTATATTAAGAAAAATATAACTTTACAGCAGAGCAGAAGATTATTTTTTTTGAATATATACATCTTCCGTTTCATCCACTGTGGCATAAAGCACCTTGCGATAATCGTCTACTCCTTTTTTTTTCAGTAATCTGAAAAAAGTATTTTCACTTATCCCAAGATCCTTCAGCTGCTCCGTGTCAAGTCGTCCATCGCGGATGACCACATATGGCAATACTGCAGGCGCACATTGTATTCCCAAATCACCTGTCGTTGCAGGATTTTTGCAGGATTTTGGCAGCACACTCAGTTTCCCCTTGGTCTCTAAAATGGCATATTCCACATCCCGAATATCATAATAGCCTGCAATGCGAAGATCCTCCGCTAAATCGTCAATATTGTAGCGCAGGCGCTTTAGCTCCTCAAACATAATTTGTCCGTGGCGAATTACAATGCGGGAATGCCCCTCTAAGTAGCCTTGTGCGCGGCGGAATTTGAGCGCAATAAAGGAAAAGAAAACCTCCAGTGTAATAAGCGTAATAATTGGGATAATGCCTCGTAGTAGTGGAAGGCGCATATCCTCAATAGGCACGGCGACCAGCTCGGAGAGCATAATGGTAATCACAAGTTCCGAAGGCTGCATTTCACCGATTTGGCGTTTTCCCATAAAACGGATACCTGCAATGACCAAAAGATAAAGAATAATCGTGCGCAGGATATTAGCACTCACGTATATCACCTCAAAAAAATATCTGTAAAACCATCGCTTTTACTTGACAAAATGAGCCGGACTGCGTATAATAGAAAAAAGATAAGAAGAAAGAAGATTTAAAATAGAAGTGTTACTTGCAGTCCAACTCTTTTTTCTCATCTTGTATGTGGGACGATAGCTCAGCTGGTTAGAGTACCACGTTGACATCGTGGGGGTCGTAGGTTCGAGTCCTATTCGTCCCACCAAATCTGCCCATAGGGGCAATGAAGAATGAAAAATGAAGAACAAAATGCACCGTGAAGCGTTGTGAGCCATTTTGGACTTTTCATTGTTCATTCTTTATTTTTCATTGAAGGAGCATTTTGCCATGATAGAGCGCATTCTTTGCAACCTTCATTTGCAGGAGTTAAATGTGGTTTCCTTTGGCAATGAGGTCTGCCGGCCGTCCCATGCGTTTGGTCCGGCGGTAAGGCCGTATTTTCTGATTCATTATATCCTGTCCGGCAAGGGCCTATTCCGTACGCAAAATCAGGAATACCGCCCCTGCAAAGGGCAGGCTTTTTTAATTTGCCCAGGGCATGTGACCTATTATGAAAGTAGCACGGCCGAGCCGTGGACCTATATGTGGATTGGTTTTGAAGGAAGCCGCGCAGAGGCATTGCTAAATAACTGCGGGCTTTCTCAAAATAACCCCATATTTCCTGGAGAATTTCATCTTGATGTGGATAGCTGCTTTTTATCCATGCTGGGAAACTTAGCTAGCAAGGCAGATTCTGCACTTTTTTTAACCGGAAAACTCTACGAGATGTTTTCTATCCTCAGCTATGTTTTATGTGAGAATGCAAAAGAAAAGCGAAGTGCAGCGTATTATGCCGGGCAGGCGAAGGATTATATGGATACCAATTTTTGCAAAAGCATTCACATCGAGGAGTTATCTGCCGGCATTGGCATTGACCGCAAGTATTTATGCGATGTTTTCCGCCGCTATATTGGCACATCACCTGCACGCTACATGGCAAAAGTTAGGGTTGCCCACGCTTCAAAGCTATTGAAAGATACCGATTACAGTATCGGTGAAATTGCAAGAAGTGTAGGTTATGAGGATCTGTTTACCTTTTCACGAATGTTCAAGAACAATACGGGCATATCTCCTTTGGCTTACCGCAAAGCAATTGCCGGCGAGGCGCTTACCGATTAATACTATTGCTGTTCTTTTTCAGCACAGGCGTTACTATCGTGGATTTTTCAACAAGGCCGGTTATAAAGTTGATATTGGTATTTTCTCCTGCCGATAGGGTATATATTATTTTTCTTAGCTGGTACATGGTGGTGATTTTTTCATCCGCAATACCGGTGATAATATCATTTTCCCGAATGCCGGCCTGATACACAGGCCCATCGGGATCCACGCCTGCAACTCGCAGGCCTTTTTGTTCTTCAAAGGCGTAAAACCCCAAATAGGGCGTATCATATCTTCCATTGGTTTCAAATGCTTCAATAACAGGGCGCACATAATTTACCGGAACGGCAAAGCCTACCCCCTCTGCCGCTTCCACCTTGATGGTATTGATACCCACAACCAGGCCGGACTCATCAATCAGCGGTCCGCCGCTGTTTCCCGGATTGATGGAGGCATCTGTTTGGATAAGCCCTTCCATAAAATTCTTCCCTTCTTCCGTTTCAACCTCAACGCTACGGCCCAGCGCACTGATAATTCCTGCAGTGACCGTTCTGCTGAAGTTTAGCCCAAGGGGATTGCCAATGGCAACCGCCTGCTCCCCCACCTTCAGCTGCTCTGCATCACCTATTTGCGCGGATTTCAAATTATTGTAGTCCACTCGTACAATGGCAAGATCTAAAGTGGGGTCGCTCCAAACGGCTTTGCCAGTTATTCTGGTGCCATCGGCAAGAATAACCTCTACCGTCAAAGGGTTTTGACCAAGCACATGCCGATTTGTCAGAATATACCCCTTGCTTGACACAATAACTCCCGACCCAATAGACCACACAGGCCGATTGGTATACAGTTCATTAAAAATGCTACCTTGGCCGGTTTTTTCTTCTGCTTTTGCAGTGGAAATACCCACAACCGAAGGGAGCACCCGTTCTGCAATGGTTGCGATACTTGCAGGCGCTACCGGTGTGGCAACGGGCAAGGTGGTTTTTACCTGTTCTGCCGTAGGTGTTTTGTTTTCTGCATTACTGCCCCACTGCGAAATCATTCCCGTGGAAATGTAGGTAGCCAAGGCAACAGCCACCACAAAAATAAGGAAATACCCCAATTTTCTTTTCAAATTTCTCATCCCCTAGTCAAATGCTTTGTTATTATTCTTCCCTTTTCAATAAAAAATATTCCATTTTTGGATAATAAGAAGAGAGAAAAAAGTGTGGGATATGGAATATGGAACGTAAAAATGGTGATTTGGTAAAATGTGGGGATTGGTTTTATTTACGGCATAATTTTGGGAGGGGATAGGTGGAAAAAACAAAGGCCAGATGGGCGAAGGAGGCTGCTTGGATTTGTTCAAAAGCATGTTTGCGAAATTTTTGTTACGATTGTGGTAAATGGAAAGGGTTTCCAAAAGGCATGTGTTATAATAGTGGTGAGAGGCAAACCCAAAAGAAAGGAGAAAAATATGCAAAACAGAATTTACAACGCGCAGGACTACATTCCTCTATCCGAAATGAATGCGGATATCAATAACGCCGTCAATTTAAGGCTTGCGGATGAGTACGAAAAAAGAACGGGAGGGCTATCCACAAAAGTATTAAAGGTACAAAAAAGCCCATCAGGTGAGGATGAATTGGTTTTGGTAAACGGGCGCAAGCTGAGCAGCGCTGCCGATGGACTATATCGGTACAAGCTCACCCCGGAGCAGGCAAAAGAAAATCGTCAACCCAAGGTAACGCAGAATTTTGTTATCAAAGAAAAAAGCGACACAAAAGGCACGGTGCGGCACAAACTGAAAATCGAAAATGAAGGAGGGGAGCATCTCAGCCTCGCAGAGGAGCAGTGGTACAAAGAGTACATGGCACAACCACCGCAAAAGCCGGATGAGCCTGCTAAAAAATTGCCGGAAGAGGCAGTAAAGATGGACGAGTCATCTGTTGAAGACCTTTATCGGGTCACTCGAACCATGGCGGGGCAGGAGGGGTACCATACTCCGAAAGAGAATGTAGAAAAAGCAGCACGCTACATTGCGGATAATCGGTATGCCATTGAAGAGCGTGCCATTGGTTCGGGAGTGCCGCCGGCTATGGTAGGCGCAGTGCTTTTTACCATGGAAGTGGGAAAAAAAGAAGGGGAATTGCCGGTGGATACAAATTTCTTCAAAAGCATGTATAATAAGCTATATCATGCAGATATTTCATGGGATGAACCGCTCATTGAGCAATATCTTGCAACGCCTCTTGGCAAGGTGGATATAGCCACCATGTTTCTGGTAGCAGAAGCGGATAGAAGAGGGTATGCGCTGCTTGACCTATCGCCCGACCAAAAAAGGGATCTACTCGCCTCTTATAATCGTTTCAATAAGTATCAAGATGTCCTCGGGCAAGCTTCCTACGGTTATCTAAAGGTAATGGACAAGTATTTTCTTTCTCTGCAGGGCCAAAGCGAAGAGAAGGCGCTTTTGGAAAAACAAACGGAAAGTACTTATGCAAAAGAAAGACAGCAATACGAAAAGCAGCTTGCACAATACAATCAAAATGAAGAGAAGAAGGCAAACATAGAAAGAAAGATGAATGCCGGGGCGAGCTACAATGGAATGAAAATGCCAACGGAAAGTTTTGTCCCCTATCGATATGTATTTGGCAGCAAATAAGGTGCACATGTAACCAAAAAAGGAAGTGAATAAAAAGGAGATGGCAATAGTGCTGCCATCTCCTTTGCTGCTTGTGGATAAAAAGGGAAACATTTCACCGCATGGAAATGTTCTCTTTTTGGTAGTAAAAATAATCACTTGCATATATGTAAAATGATAATAAATATGACCAAATGCATAAAAAAAAAGTCCAATATGACTATTTGCATATAGATTTTTTGCTTATCATATGATATAATATGTCCACGCAATAAAACATTTCAGTCGTTTTGCCTTTTGACAGACGATTGAAAAGTGCGTTTTTTTGCAGAAAAAGTTTTGAAATGCAAAGTTTTATAAGGAGGTCTTAGGATGAAGAGAAGAGTATTAAGTTTGGTGATGGCAATCCTGATGGTATTTTCCGTTTGCTCCTTTGCAGTGGGAACACCCTCAAATGAAATCATCATCGGCGGCACCACCATCATGAGCGACGGTGCAGGATTTGTTGGATATGTTTCTTTAAGTGGAAGCATCGTCACCATTACCGCAAAGCTGAATGGCTCCATTAACAATGTCAGCACCGCAAAGTTTGGTGTAACCTACAACAAGACAAATGTCCAAATGTTAAAGGCGGACGGCACAACCCCTGTTGCGACCTATCAGAACAGTGATTTTGTAACTGAAGCGGTTGTAGACACTTTCGCAACCTACACGAATGTACCTGCAAATTATAAAAAGACGCTAAAGGCGTTGGTACATAGTCTTCCCACGGTATATTATGCTTCCGTCGGGTTTGACAAGGTGGCAGGTGGAGCAAGTGCAAATTATGCACCTGCTGCAGGAAGCGAATTTACCGCTACCATGAAATTCAAAATTATAGCAGGCAACACTGACCTCGCCGCCATCAAGAGCAACTTTGCTCTCTCGGGCGATGTATCAGCACCTACCCTGATTGATGCAAATGGCAAGAAGCTCATTCCGGTAGCTGCCAACTATGCAGATGCTTATGTGGTACCGGGCATCGCGCATTTTGATTATACGGCAATTGATGCGCTAGAACTCACTCCGGCGCCTAATACCAATGTAACAAATCCCGCAAGAACAGCGCCTCCTGCTTCGTCTGCAGTCTTCCTTGCAACAGACACAATGCAAAGCGGCACCCCCACAGGGACGGCATCCGCAACGGGAGACACGGCAAACCTTTCCACCATATTTACAGTCAATGGCACAAGCGATAAATATTTATACATAGATAAAACTTGGCCGTCACCTACACCCGCAGGATATGCAGCGCCATTAATCAAGTACAATTTTAGCGCCGCAGCCTCCGGACCACTTACGGTGGAGTATGATTACTATCCTGTATCTGAATCTCTAACTGCTATGAACATTGCGCTATATGCTAAAGACAATAATGGCACAAGCGCAGAAAAGATATTTGCCAATTTTACATTAAGCAAGACTTCAATTACCAATATATGCGGCGCAAATGCCGGTATTGCGAATAATGTATTTACAACCACAAATACAGAAGCAGACATGAAGGCAGGCACCGCAGCGAATAAATATAAGGTGCAGCTTTATTTGAAGCCAGAAGAGCAGTCCTATGATGTATATGTAAATAGCACAAAGGTAGGAGCCGGTTCTTTTGAATTCCGTCAGAAGGGTGCACTTACCTCAAACATTTCTCCTGATTACCCCATTCCCGGAGAGGTGAAATTTACATCAATGACAATCGGTACAGCCACCGGCCCAGGTGTATATA
>CAZQDP010000022.1:0-27388 GCA_964592375.1 uncultured Eubacteriales bacterium
CTATTCGCTACTCTTTTTTTTACTTACTGTAACACATCTATTGTAATCCTACAATGAAATTGGCACATTTTCTAAATTTCATGTTGATTTTTTGCTGAATGTATGTTATAATAGCTTTCATTATGGGGGTGTAGCTCACCTGGGAGAGCGCTTGAATGGCATTCAAGAGGTAGTCGGTTCGATCCCGATCATCTCCACCAATGAAAACGAGTCTATTTGTACATACATTTAGGCTCTTTTTTTTAAATGTTTTTAAGATGGATGGTGTAAAATCAATGCTTCATGCGTTTTCTCGAGAAGAGCTTTTAATCGGCCAAGAGGGCATTTTGCGGCTTAAAAATAGCAAAGTGGCCATTTTCGGCATTGGAGGAGTTGGTTCGTATGTTGCCGAGGGGTTGGTGCGAGCCGGCGTGGGGCATTTTGTTCTGGTGGATGATGATGTGGTGTGCCTCACCAATATCAATCGGCAACTGCATGCCACGCGTAAAACCATTGGTTTGCCAAAAGTGGAAATGATGCGAGATCGCATATTGGAAATCAATCCGGACGCAGAGGTTAGCTTATTTAAAAGCTTTTATCTACCCGGCAGTGCGGATACTCTTCTTCAAAAGGATTATTCGTATATTGTCGATGCTGTGGATACTGTTACCGCCAAAATCGATCTTGTTATCAGTGCGAAGGCACTGGGTATTCCGATTATCAGCTGCATGGGCACTGGCAACAAGCTTGATCCCACACGTTTTGAAATTGCAGATATCTATGCAACCTCCGTTTGCCCACTCGCAAGGGTCATGCGAAAGGAGCTGCGAAATAGAAATGTATCTTCCCTGAAGGTGTTGTATTCAACGGAAGAACCGCTTGTGCCGCTAAAAACGCCTGAGAGCTCCTGTAGCGCCCACTGCGTATGTCCCGATGCCACAACGCGAAAATGTACGAATAAAAGGCAAATTCCGGGTAGTATTTCCTTTGTTCCCTCTGTTGCCGGCCTGATTATTGCCGGCGAGGTTGTAAAGTATCTTCTACGGTAATTTGCCCGCTTAAAAATATAAAAAATATCTTACAAAATGCAGTAGGTGAAAGGAGCTTACCATGCCAAAAAATGAACTTCAAACTGCAAACGCGCCATGTGCGATAGGCCCTTACGCTCAGGCCATCATGGCACATGGCTTTATCTTTACTTCCGGACAAATCTCACTGGACCCCAAAAGCAATACCCTTGTTTCCGGCGGCATTACAGAGCAAACGGTGCAGGTACTGGAGAATTTAAAAAATGTGCTTGCCAGTGGTCATGCAGGCTTTGAAGATGTGGTGAAGACAACGGTGTTTTTAAAAGATTTAGAGGATTTTGCCACCGTGAACGAAATCTATGGCAGGTATTTCGCTCCGCCCTATCCGGCACGTTCCTGCGTGCAAGCTTCGCGGCTTCCGAGGGATGTGCTCATTGAAATGGAAGCCATTGCGGCTACAAAGTAGATTGATTATGCCCATAAACAAAAAAAAGATACCTTTCGGTATCTTTTTTTTATTTATCAATCTATTTAGTTCATTCCTTGGAAGCACTTTTCAATATGTGCCTCTTCAATATCCTTTTTATTTGCGATACGGTAACCCATCCAAATAACAACGCAGGTGATAATGGACAGCGGCAGTGCAATAAACATGGCATCCACCTGCGACCATTTTTCAATGGGCGTGCCGGCAACCAGAAATGCCTTGCCGGTTAATATTTTGCAAATTGCCAAATTGGTTGCATTCTTTGCATGGATAAACAGCATCCAAAACGCACTGCAGGTAAAGCCCACAACAACGCTCCAAACAGCAGCGGCTTTTGGCATTGATTTAAAATACAGTGCGCCCACATATGCCGGCAGAAACGCAGCGGCACACAAACCCATAAACAGTGAGGTTCCTGCAGCAATGATGCCAACCGATACATCTGTTTTATTAGCAAGCCACGCAAGGATTGTGCTGATGATAATGGTAATGATAATACCCGATTTGGTCATCATCAAAAGGTTTCCCTTTTTGTTCATGCCTTTTTCTAGTAGGTCACGACCAAAGGCGGAACCCATGGTATGATACTGTGCACTCAGTGTAGACATTGCAGCTGAGAGCAGTGCCAGCATAAAGATGGGGCCAAACCAGCTCCCCACATAGGTACTGATAAACCTCGGAATTACGCTATCCACACCTGCGGCTACCGCAATTTTTCCGGTATCCTGGAAAAACAAAATATTCGATAATGAACCCAGCAGATAAGCCGCACCGGTCATAATCAAAATGAATATCGAACCGGTAACAAGTCCACGATTGAGTTCTTTGTCACTCTTCACAGTCATAAACCGTACTGCAAGCTGTGGCTGTGCGAGCACACCAATGCCAACGCCTGCAATAATGGAGCTTACCATCGACCACCAAATAGGTGATAAGGTTTTTGGCATGGATGTCCACCCTCGGAAGCCACCCTTCATGATGCCGGCTGTTTGCTCTTGCACTGCAGGATTATTAAACAAATCCGTGAGCTGCTGATGAGCAGGGACAATGCCGCCAAGCTTACTATATATTAAAATCAACAGATAAGTCATGCCGCCAATCATGATCAGTGCCTGGAATGCATCTGTATAGATAACACCCTTCAGGCCACCAATTAGTACATACACCGCCACAATGACAACCAAAATAATAAGCCCTAAGTCATAAGAAATATTGAAATATGTTTTGACGAATTCCACGCCGCCTTTGAGCACGGCAGCTGCATAAATAGGCATAAAAATAAATACAATCAGCGCAATAAAGCTTTGCAAAAACTTGGAATGATACCTTGCCCCTATTAGCTCCGCAAAAGTATATGCACTTAAATTATGCCCAATTTGCCTTGTCCGCTTTCCAAAGAAAGCAAAGGCGATAAAAATACCAACGAAGATATTCAGCGCCACAAGCCATAAAATGCCCATCCCAAGCTGCGCCGCAACGCCGCCGAAGCCCACAATAGCAGATGTGCTGATAAAAGTTGAGCCGTAAGATAATGCCATGATAACCGGGTGTGTTTCCTTCCCTGCCAAAAGATAATCCGTTGAACTATTTGTGCCACGATATGCAAGATAGCTTAAATATGCCAAAACTGCAAAGTATAGCACGATAATAATAGTAGAATACACAAAAAATCTCCTCTCCGATTCAATTTTTCCAATCAAGCTTATGCCTTTTCTTCATCCTTGGATTCCCATTCCAGTTCTTCCTCAATCTGCTTATTCTCTTTCTCTGCGCCCTTATTCCAGTTTACCAAACCATAAATAATGCAGATAGCAGTGACGAGGATACAGCTTAGGTAGGCTAAAAAAATCCATACATCAGAAAGTCCAAGCAACATAAAAAAACTCCTCCTTTCCGGTTTGTAACGGTAAGGAGGAGACCAATAGCTTTACAGGAAAATTTCGTCCATTTCATATGTATTCATCTTCCTACCGTACTACCACACTACAATTTACATCATACCACTGCGCCAAAAAAGTGAGCTAAAAAGATACACAACCTGTTTATCCATTTAGCTTAACCTTTCACTTCAAAAAAACTCCCACTACAAAGCACACGTAAGCATTGCCGCCATTAGCGTGCCACTACCGAACTACGAAACCTTTTCTTTATACAAAGCAATTTCAACAGCATGGGTTAAAATATCCACATAGCTATAGGATGCTCTTCTTGCATCGGCCGTTTCAAGTGGAAGATCGTACCGAATGACAAAAATATTTGCATATGTACTTTCAATAACCCCTTGACGAACAGCTACTTTTTTTCTGCTTTTTCTGGAAGTAACCCGAACTCTGCTGCCAACATGCTTCGCTAAATTCTTACGAATATACTCAATCTGTTCATGCATCGTACATCACTCCGCACTTTTTATTATGATTTATTATACCACAATATATAGCGGATGTCAACACATTTTTACAATTTATCATCAAATATATTGTTTTTTTCGCTTTTTAGACTTTTTATTTCATCCTCCAGCATTTTGATTTTGATTTTCATTTTTTCCATTTCAATATCCTCGCGCGTGGGCTCCACTTGCGAAATGCCCGCCATTTCCTCTACCTCTTGCCCTCTTCTGAATTCCTCAAAAAGTGGCTGCCTTTGCGTGCTTGCACCAAAGATACTGCTTGTAAAAACCGTTTGAATAGGAGCGCTCCCTTTTACTCCATAACTACTTCTACAAAAGCCCTCTTCCTTTTCTTGCGGCATTCTAATTTCGAATATTTCATACCCTCTGTAGCTTTTGATGTTTTCTTCCTGCATCTTCAGGCTTTGGCAGTTACAACTTAAAATATACCCATGCTGATTCCACATGACAAAGACTTCCTCCCCTATTCGGTACAATAAAGGCCGGCTGTCCGGTGGGCATCCCCTATACAGTAGCTTCGTCTGCCCCTGCGGGGAGATATAGAGCAAATTGTTATGCTCCTTTGCTTTGGTGGTGCAAACAATGTGCATCCCTCTATAATAAAGTGCATCGGGATAAAAAAAGCCACTACCCGCCGGAAGAAGCTCACTTTCACCGGCAAACTGCTTGACACTCCATTTAAATCTGTTTTTTACAAAACAGCCAAAGGCATTGGTGTATATCACATCGATATCGCCATCCTCTTTTTCGGCCGCGCAATATGAATATCGGCCGCCAACGCACTTATCGAGCAGAATAGGTTGCATCTGAGTTTGTGGAAAGGAGAGATAAATTGCCGTTCTTCCCTGCATCGGTGCGGTAAATAATATAACGGGGATAGAGCCGATCACAAGCATAATAAAGTTTCCGCTTCCAACCGGAAGGCTTAACTTTTCATCTGTTTTTGTGCCATTAAATATGGTGCTCATCTGCGACGTGACACCATCGGTATGCACGGCATAAATCACATCGGTAGGTGTAATGCCGGCATCGAGCGATAAAATATTCTCGCCCAAAATAATATCGTTGCCATTTCCACTCACGCTCATTTTCCGCTCTTGCATTGTAATGAAAGTATCTTCGCTCCGGAGGCTTTTGAGTACAATTGTGCGCTGCACACCTTCCACATCCTTTATCAATTATTTCGCTTATAAAAAGATATGAAAAAAAAGGGCGCGATATCACCAAAGCTACATTCTTTTCATACTATATTATTGAAGCAACGTGCTTAGCAATTAAAAAAGGAGGCAAATTTTAATGAGTGATAAATGTCATTCTACTTGTATGAAAGACGCTGTTTGTATACAGACAGACAAAATATACGATTCCTGTAAAGACAAAGAGTGTCTGGAAAACCTCAGAGTATTCTTTGGTGAATGCACCCAGAACATTATCGATAGGGCTACAAGTATTCGTTTTCGTGATGCCGAAATACTTTGGGTGACTTCCGATATCGAACCGGTTCAGTTCAACAAGGGGTTTTATACAGTAGATATTAAATTTTACTTCAAGGTAGAATTTGAAGTATGCACAGGCTGCGGCAAACCGGTCTATGTAGATGGTATCGCCACATATGACAAAAAGGTGATTTTGTTCGGTTCCGAGGGCAATGCGTATAAATTCACATCTTCTTACAAACCCCAAGCAAATGACATTCAGGAAAAGAAGAAAAACAATCTGCCAAAAGCAGTTGTAGAGACCGTTGACCCTGTTGCACTGAGTGCAAAATTGGTGGATGTATGCCATGAACGCTGCGGCGATGAAGATGAAATCGGATGCTTGCCTGATTGGATCGCCGATATGTTCGAAGACAGACTCGTATGGGGCGGCGATAAAAAGCGCGTGTATGTAACCATCGGTATCTTCGCTATCATCAAGCTTGAGCGTGAAGTTCAGCTGCTTATTCCTTGCCATGACTTCTGTATCCCCGACAAGGAATGCATTTCCGCAACCGACAACGATCCTTGCGAATTGTTTGAGAGAATTAAATTCCCGGTTGACGAATTCTATCCTCCTCAAAAGGGCGGCAAAGACTGCTAAATGGAATGGATACGGCACTACTAAAGCATAACATATGTAAGCCACAAAAGGGCAGCGGCTGCCCTTGTTTCCCATTGGGTAGCCGCTGCGCGCACTGAAGTGTATCTTTTAAAAAAACTACCCCACTTTTTGTAGGGTAGTTTTTGATTTTTTAGAAACGACCAAATGCGTAAATAATGGCAGAAATCGTAACGAGATAAAAAAACGCAAAATTAATTGCTTTTACGACTCGAAACGGCCTCTTCGCTTCTTCTGTCATCTTCGGGGTTTCGTAGGATACCACAATGGCATAAATAATCCCTTGCAATATGGGCCCCATGACCAGGATAGGGGTTACCGGAATTCGAATGCTACCAATCGGAATTGCTTTTGCGGCAAATGGTACCACCAAAATAGCAACAATAAGAAGAAGCAGAATAAGCGCTACACTTACCTTATAATCATCAAATATTTTCAGCATATATACTCTCCCTTCTATGCAAAGCTTTGAGGCAAAAAATTACTACGCTTTTTTAAGCTGTTGTTTTTTATCACCAATCATGAGACTCCACATGGGAGCCGCAATAAAGATGGAAGAATACGCACCGCTAATGATACCAACAATCAATGGTAATGCAAATTCCTTAATGGAGGTAACACCCATGAAATAAAGGATAATGAGCGTTACAACCGTTGTGCCAACCGTGTTCAAACTGCGGCGCATGGTCTGCCAAATGCTGATTTCGCAAATGTTCGCAAATGCTTCTTTTCTCATAAACTTTTTGTTTTCCCTGATGCGGTCAAACACAATGATTGTATCATTGATTGAATAACCCACAACCGTTAAGATAGCAGCAATAAAGGATGAATTAATTGGCACTCTAAATAGTGCGTATACTGCCAGCATAATGAGTATATCATGAATGAGCGCCACAATGGCAGTCACTCCGGAATAGAACTCAAAACGAACGGTTACATAAATCAATATCAGTATCATTGCCAAAAACACTGCCAGCACAGCATTATACACAATTTCATTGCTGATGGTTGGCGTGATATTCTCCATGGCAAGCGGTGATTCCGCTGTTAACTCAAATTTTTCCTTGAGCTGCTTAAATAAATCCTGCCTTGCTTGGAAATCAATGGAAGGCATTTTTACAATGACCTCATTGCCACTGCCTGCTCTTTGAAGACTGTAAGGCGCACTGCCTGTAATCTCAGTAACAGCCGCTTCTAAATCTGCCATGACATATTCCTTTTCCATATCAATATGGAGCATTGTGCCGCCGGAAAAGTCAATGTCCGTTTTGTATCCGCCGAAAATACCGTATGCAACGGCACCGATGAGTACAATGAGTAAGGACACAGAAACATATATTTTGAAATTAGATACGATTTTAAACACTATGCCACCCCCCTTATTTTACACCTATGCCATAAAGGCTACGGTTTTTCACATTTAAGCCAATGAGTTGATCAACCAAGAATTTCGTCACAGTAATTGCAGTAAACATGCTGATGATAACCCCTAAGAACAATGTCGTCGCAAAACCTTTGACAGTACCTGCTCCTAGCCACCATAATACTCCTGCAGAGATTAGTGTGGTAATATTGGAGTCCACCACCGCGGTCATTGCCCTGTGGAATCCTGCATCAATAGATGCGCGCAAGGTCTTGCCGTTTTTAAGTTCATCAATGATTCTCTCGAATATTACAACGTTTGCATCCACCGCCATACCAACGGATAGGATAATACCTGCAATACCCGGCAAGGTTAGGTTAATTCTGAGCAAGCCCAATATCAGCAAGGTAATGACCACATAGAACGATAGCGAAATAGATGCCACAATGCCCGGCAAACGATAGAACAAAATCATATACAGCATAACAAGGAGAATGCTGATAAATGCAGCTCTAAGGCTTCCGTCAAGTGCACTTTCGCCTAGCGTCGCCCCTACGCTGCTCATGCTGATTTCTTTAATATTAAAGGGAAGCTGACCTGCTCTGATAAGACCTGCAAGCTGCTTAGAGCTTTCTGCAGTAAATCCACCGGAAATATAGCAGGACTCTGATTCAATTTTTTCGCTCACCCTCGGGCTTGATATAATTTCTTCATCCAGCTTGATGGAAATATAATTTTTGCCGTCTCCCGCTTTGCTGACTCTTTCGGTCGCGGCTGCAAATTTCTCCACGCCGGACTGTTTCAGTGTAAGCTTGACAATATTCTCGGAAGGAGAATTTGATTTCGTGGGTTCAAACGCCGCTTTGGCTTCCTGAATATCTTCGGCGCTCAGCACTTCCTGCCCGTCTGGATCGACAAAGGAAAGCTTTGCAGTTGTTCCAAGAAGCTTAACGGCTTCATTTGGATCTGTTACTGCAGGGATTTCTACCTGAAATCTTTTTTCCCCTTGCGTGGTCACAATAGCTTCTGTATAACCTTCGTTTGTAAGACGCTCCCTGAGTATAGATACAACAGTCTCCGACTGCTCTTTGCTTACATTATCAGCCTCTGCTTCGAAAACGATAATGGACCCACCCGCAATGTCAAGACCCTTCTTGATACTCTCCGAAACCGGTTGCAATGTCATATTGCCGATGGATATACCAAACGCAGCCAGGTAAATCATCACGCCAATGATAAGCAAAGCGGTTACTAATTTCACTGCACTTTTTGCCATTGTATGTTCCTCCTTCGTATATACTAACATCCATTTATTATATATATTATACCCCTTATAGTCAAGAGTTAATTTGTCAATTTATCCATTTTGCCCTAAATTTCTTTATTTTTTATACATTTTCACTACAAGCGGCCGTAATTGCAATGGCACATTCCACTCTTTTGCGCTGAAGATGACATCCAATTTCATAAGGCATATTGATATCCCCATTAAAATTCCATGCATTTGCAGGGCAGCCGCCGCTACAATAGAATTTCGCCCAGCATTTTTTGCATTCCGGCTTGGTATATACATGAGAGCCCTCAAACATTTCGGAAATGCGATGGTTTTGAATGCCAGAAAACACATCGCCCATTTTCATTTTTTCATCGCCTACAAATTGATGGCAAGGGTAAATGTCTCCATCCGGAGTGACCGCAATATATTCATGTCCACTTCCGCAGCCGCTCATTCGCTTGATAACACACGGTCCCTGGTCCAAATCCACCATGAAATGAAAAAATGAAAAGCCTATCCCTTCTTTTTTGCGCCTGATATATTCCTCTGCAAGTTGCTCATACTGCGAAAAAAGTATGGGTAAATGCTCCATTTGCAGAGAATAATCCATTTCATCCGGCGCCACCACAGGTTCTACGGATATTTGCTTAAATCCAAGATCCGCCAGATGCAATACATCGGCTGCAAAATCGAGATTTTCCCTTGTATATGTACCTCGCACATAATAATTATCCTGCTCTCGACTCTTTGCTACCTTCAAAAAAATGGGTACGATTTTGTCATAACACCCACTGCCGTCCGCTCGGTAGCGCATTTTGTCATTCACGCTCTTTCTTCCGTCGATGCTAAGCACAATATTGACCATATTTTGATTGATATATGCGATTTTTTCATCATCCAGTAGTAAGCCGTTTGTTGTAATGGTAAATCGGAAATGCTTTCCTGCTTTTTCTCCTTCGCTTTTTGCATATGCTACAATATCCTTTACCACCTCAAAGTTCATCAGCGGCTCGCCGCCAAAAAAATCAACTTCAATATTCTTACGCCCCTTTGAGTTTACAATCACATAGTCAATGGTTTTTCGCCCGACTTCCATAGACATCATACTCCGAGCGCCACAAAATTCACCGGTATCGGCAAAGCAATATTTACAGCGCAAATTGCAGTCATGTGCAATATGGATACAGACCGCTTTGATAACGGAGCCTTTATGCCACGAGGCGGCGTACGGCTCATAGCAGTCGTCGCTCATCAAAAGTCCATCTTCTTTTAGCTGTACTATCTCCTCATATGCCGCCATTCCGGCGATGGTATCTGTGATGCCTGCGGCGGCAAAGCTTTCCTTGTCCATGCTGCATAAAAAGCCGTTTTCTTCAAAATATTTGGACAGTAAATATGCCGTCTTATCCATCACATGCACACTTCCGCTATACACATCCACAACCATATTTTGCCCCAATAATTGATAACAATGTATCATGCCAAGCTTCCTTCCTGATGACAATCCAATATAAAAGACTGCCCCCAAATGCTGTCGGGCAGCCTTTATCTTAATTACATAAATTACTTTTCACATTTCTGATTAGCAACGGTACAGGAAGTCTTGCAAGCAGATTGGCAAGAGGTCTGGCATTCGCCGCAGCCGCCTTTTTCCGCAGTCTCGTTCAAGGTCTTTTTGGTCAAGGTTTTAATATGCTTCATCTATATTTTCCTTTCAACTTTTATTTTCTTATCTGCCCTTTCTACGAATGTACATTCCTTTTTTGCGCCGTGGCCTTGCACCTACGCCTATCATCCCACCTACAGCTCCTAGCACAAAACCTGCAAGCAAGTTCCAAATGGGTGAAACGGAGAACAAATTGACCGAAAGGGTAAGAATACCAAGTAAGGTTGCACATAGCATGTATATGACACCCACACTGCCACCCACAAACCAACCGGTAAGTCCTGCTGCTTTTCCTGCCACATATGATATAATAATAATCACGGCAATGGTGATGGTTTTCACCATCACGTCCATAGCAGAAGGATTAAAGGGAAATAGCACATATAGGAGAGCAAATACAAGCAAAAAAACAATGGTTAAAACAAGGCCTAATGTGACATAGGGCAGAAAAAAAAGATACTCATTGGCAGCCAAATTGCTCTTCGGCTGCTTTTTCTCTTGAGAAGCGCTGTCCCTGCGTCCGTAACTGTTCATATGCCCCTCCAATACTTTATGCAGTAAACTCTTTTATTCTGAAACTTCACTTGCCGCCTCGCTCTTTTTGGTGACCTCTTTCACAGCCCATTTTGCAATATGCAAACGAGTTTTATCCGCTGTGGTCTCGATAATAAACGTATCATCCTTAATGCGAAGCACCTTGCCGAACACGCCGCCTATTGTAACGAGTTCATCGCCCACACCAATTGCGTTGATCATATTTTTGGTTTCTTTTTCTTTTTTCTTCTGAGGTCTGATAATCAGAAAATAAAATACTGCCACAATAAGGATCATCGGAAGAAATGTGCCAAGTAAATTCTGCCCGCCTTGTCCTTCTATCGGTGCATTTAAATACATGAGTAAATTCATAGTTTCCACCACCCTTTTATTTCACTTTTGCATATTATACCCTATTTTCGGAAAATAATCAAGTCTTTTTTTATTTGCCTATTCGCATGGCGGCTTATCGTCCGGCCTTTTCTTTGTTGCGTTTGATGACCTTCAGCCTTGTAAATTCTTCTCTTTCCTTTTCCTCCAGCACACTTTGAATGGTGGCCACAATATCTTGATATTTTGGAATAATGACGTTTTTCAGTGCATTGGCCATTTTTTGCGCTTTTTTAATATTAATGGCCAGTCTGTATACTGAAATTTCAATTTCTGCGAGCTTCACCGTTAATTTTCGCACATCAATAAAATGATTATGTGCCTGATCTACCACCGAAACGGTATGCATAAATCCATAGGAAGGAGACATCTCATTTTCCGGGTCAATCACCTCAGGAATTTCCACCCCCATGACACTGCGAAAACGAATAATGATATCATCCTCAACGGGCACCGCTTTGGATGACTGGCGCACATTACTAATACCCATGGCGATATTTGCAGTTTGTAAGGCTGCATAGGCCTTTTGAAAGGTCGTATCGATCTTGGACTGCAATTCCTCCGCTGATTGAATAAGACTCATCATTTCATTGATAAGAATGGTACGCTTTTTATCCAGCAAATCATAGCCCTGCATAGAAAGCTGCAAGGTGTTTTTTGCACTGATTAAATTACTTTTTGTGGCAAATAAGGTTGTATCCATCACACTTCTCCATAGTATTTATCAACATATTTGCTGTTCATTCTGGAAAGCTCTTCCTTTGGCAGCATTCGAAGCAGCTCCCATGCAATTTGCAACGATTTTTGAATGGTTCTGTTTTCTGTTTTTTCCTGACCTACAAATCGGCTCTCAAATGCTTTGCCAAATGCAATGTATTTTTTATCGATGGGAGTAAGCTCATCCTCACCGATAACAGAAGACAGTGCCCTTGCCTGCATGACATTTGCATAAGCAGCAAAGAGCTGGTTTGCTACATCCGGATGGTCATCCCTGGTGTATCCTTCACCGATACCATCCTTCATCAGGCGTGATAGCGAAGGCAGTACCGATACAGGCGGATATACGCCGTTCAAATGCAAGGACCTATCGAGCACGATTTGTCCCTCTGTAATATATCCCGTAAGGTCGGGGATTGGATGGGTAATATCGTCATTTGGCATGCTAAGGATCGGTAGCTGGGTCACAGATCCTGCCCTGCCCTCAATCATACCGGCTCTTTCATACAAAGAAGCAAGGTCACTATATAAATATCCGGGATAGCCTTTTCTGGATGGAATTTCCTGTTTGGAGGAGGAAATCTCACGCAGTGCTTCTGCATATGCAGTCATATCGGTCATAATAACCAGTACGTGCATATCATGTTCAAAGGCAAGATACTCCGCAGCACTCAGTGCACACCTTGGCGTTACAATTCTTTCTGCCACGGGGTCGTTAGACATATTGAGGAACATCACCACACGCTCAATGGCACCGCTCTCCTCTAAGCTTTTTTTAAAATAATTTGCAACGTCATGCTTGACACCCATTGCCGCAAAAACCACTGCAAATTTGGTATCCTCACCTCCGCTGAGCTGTGCTTGGCGGACAATTTGTGCCGCCAATTGATCGTGCGGCAGACCGCTACCCGAAAAGATGGGAAGCTTCTGGCCTCTAATCAATGTGGTGAGCATATCAATGGAGGAAATACCCGTTTGGATAAAATTCCTCGGATATGTTCTGGAAACAGGATTGATAGGATTTCCATTGACATCAATTCTTTTTTCGGGGAAAACTTCACCAAGTCCATCAATGGGTTCCCCTGCACCGCTGAATACTCGTCCCAATATTTCCTTAGATACGGGCATACGCATGGTGGAGCCTGTAAAATGCGACACGGTATTCGTCAGGGACAAGCCCTGGCTTCCCTCGAAAACCTGCACGACGGCTTTGTCTTTTGAAATTGTGATAACCTGGCCAATTTTCTTATGCCCGTCATCCATTTTTATCTCTACGATTTCTTCATAAGCAACCCCTTGCACTCCTTCGATTACAACAAGGGGACCTCTTACTTCGCTAAGGCCTATATATTCGATTGCCATTATTCTTCATCCCCTATCCATTAGCTGTACTTGCACGCTATGTTCTTTTGCAATTCGTCAATCTTGCTGATATACTTGTCAAAATCCTGCAGATTATCATTCGATGTATTATATTTCATTGCAATCACTTCTTCAAAAATACCATTCTGTTTGATAAGCGAAACCGGCACACCCATCTGCACCAGCTGCTTTGATACATCAAATAAGTGCAGAATAACCTCCATCATCCTGTACTGCTTAGCCAGTGGTACATACGTATCGTTTGCATGAAACGCATTTTGCTGCAGATATCCTTCTCTGATGACCTTTGCGATTTCAAGCTCTAATCTTTGGCTGTCCGGCAACACATCGCTACCAATAAGCTTAACAATTTCCATCAGCTTGCTTTCTGCATGCAAAATAGCAACAAAGCCGGCGCGGTAAGCCAAGAACTTTTCACCTGCATTTTGTTCAAACCATCCTTCCAGTTCGTCCTGATATTCACTATAACTTGTAAGCCAGTTGATGGCAGGATAATGGCGGGAATAGGCAAGCTGCCTATCCAGTGCCCAAAAACAGCGTATAAATCTCTTTGTGTTCTGTGTTACCGGCTCTGAAAAATCTCCACCCTGAGGGGATACGGCGCCGATAATGGTAACAGACCCTTGTGTACCGTTCAAATTGTCCACAAAGCCTGCTCTTTCATAAAACTCTGAAAGTCTTGAGGGCAAATATGCAGGGAAGCCTTCTTCAGCCGGCATCTCCTCCAGTCGCCCGGATATTTCGCGAAGCGCCTCTGCCCATCTGGAGGTTGAATCCGCCATAATGGCAACATGGTAGCCCATGTCACGATAATACTCTGCAATGGTAATGCCTGTGTATATACTGGCCTCACGAGCGGCAACCGGCATGTTGGATGTATTGGCAATCAGCACGGTTCTATCCATCAGAGCCTTGCCTGTACGAGGATCCGTCAGCCCTGTGAAATCCTCTAAAACCTGAGTCATTTCATTGCCTCGCTCCCCACAGCCAATATAAACGATAATATCCGCATCGGACCATTTTGCCAGCTGATGCTGTGTCATTGTTTTTCCGGTACCAAATCCGCCCGGTACAGAAGCAGTTCCGCCTTTCGCAATGGGAAACATGGTATCAATAACACGCTGACCGGTTACGAGCAGCTGCTCTATCACCCTTCGTTTTGCATAAGGTCTGCTACGGCGAATGGGGCTTTTATGAGCAAGGCTCAGCTCATGGCTCACGCCTTTTTCGTCCTCTATAACTACAATGGGCTCGGCAATGGTATATTCGCCGTCACCAAGTGTTTTGGTTACTTTTCCGCGAAGTCCTGGCGGCACCATGGATTTATGCAGTACGCTTTCCGTCTCGATAGTCGTCGCTATGACCATGCCTTCGCAAACATCGCTCCCCACCGATACGCACACTTTTATCTTCCACTTTTTTGCAGTGTCCAAACAGTCCACATTGACACCACGGTCAATAAAATCACCTGTGAGTTCTTTGATTTTTTTCAGCGGTCTTTCTATTCCATCAAAAATACCGCCTATGATACCCGGTCCCAAAATAACCGACATGGGACTTCCCGTGCCTTCTACCGGTTCACCGGGCTTTATGCCTGCCGTAGGTTCGTATACCTGCACAATTGTATAGTCGTTGTTGATGGCAATTACCTCGCCGATGAGTCCTAATCCACCCACCCGGACCATTTCCATCATCGTAAGCTCTTTTGTACCGTCCACTTTTACAACAGGTCCGTTTATTTCATAAATGGTTCCTTTTGCCATGTTCATGAACTTCCTTTACACAATACTTATTTTTATCTCTTCCATAAATTGTTCCTTCACCGCTTCTAACATTGTGACGAGTGAATTATCACAAATAATCTTTTTTTCTTTGTTATGCACCTTGCAACCGCCAATCATATTCTCGCCGGCCGCAACCGGTTCATATCCCGTTGCATTTTGAATACTTTTAGCAAACTTCATATCCGTTTTATCAATACAAACAAGCGGATTGTTGCCACCAGCCTGCGCAATTCCATCTGAAACAGCACTGAGCAGATAAGCAGCATAAGCCTCGGTTTCTTTAAATGCCGCAATTCGTTCATTGAGTACGGAAAATATACGCTCTACCATATTCTCCCGTCTTGTCAGTAGCTCCTTGCGACAGCTTGCAGCCACCTTTGCAACCTTTTCGTTCTCCGCTTTGATAATCGAAGCAATTTCTTTTTGAATGCGCTTATAAGCATTTTCCAAAAGCTCTATTTCTATATCTAATATTTTTTCATGTTTATATTGTTCAATTTCCTGCACAATTTGATCTCGCTGCTGACGGGCTTCACCCAGCACTAATTTTTCAAACTCTATGAGTTTCTTTTCAGCATCTTCCAAAGCAGACTACCTCCCAACAGTTCAAATTGATTTCTTGATTAAAATTTAAGCCCAATAGCCTCTCGCACATAAGAAGTAATGGAATCGGGCGTTCGACCAGTACCATGCCTGTCCGGTATTTCAATGACCAAGGGGAGCTTCATGCCAAGCTTCACATCTGCAATTTCTTGCGGAAAAGTGCGAGCAAGCTTTTCGGTGATCAGCAGTATGCCAATCTCCTTGTCACTTTTTACCCATTCTATGGCCCTATCGATTTCTTCTTTTTCATGAACAACGCAACCCTCGACCCCGCCCAATCTCATGCCGGTTTGCGTGTCTATATTATCACTGATAAGATATAGTTTCATGGCATTTTCACAGCTTGTTCAAAATGAGCAAGGAAATCAAAAGGCCATAAAGCGCAACACCTTCTGCAAGTGCCACGAAAATAAGTGCTTTACCAAATATTTTTTCATTCTCACTAATGGCGCCCAGTGCCGCAGAGGCTGCCGCACCAACCGCAATACCGGCACCAACGGTTGCAAGACCGGTAGCAAGACCTGCCGCCAAAAATCCAAGGCCGCTTGCAGATGAAACCGCTACAGCTTCCTGCGCAAATGCTCTGCTAAAAATCAGTACACTCATCACGGTAAAGCTGGTAAAGTACATGGCAATGTTCGAGATGAGCGCCGTTTTGGCGTTTTTCTTTTCGCCCTTTACATAGATAATCATCGGCACTACAACCGAAAGAATAAGCATAATCGTCGTCATTTTCAACAACATATTGTTTTCCTCCCAAAATTATAAATTTTCTCTAATTTTTTTATTAAGCGGTTTAAATTCTTCCCCTTCGCCTCTGTAAAATCTTCCAAACAGTTCATAAAACTCAAGTCTCAAAGTCTGTATTCCTACAATAAAGCCTTCCATCCCCATTACAAATAGGTTGCCAAAAATCAGGATAGAAATACTACCTACGCCTCCGATTAAATCCACAAATTCATATACCACCATCATCATGCCGGCATGCGCCAATGCAAATGCGCCAATTCTGATAAAGGATATGGTATTTGTTATATAGCTGAGGACAATTTCTATCAGCTCAAAAAAGCTTTCGGTGAAAAACTCCCCTTTGTTCTGAGGCATAAAGCTTTTCTTCCCCGCAATGAACTTGCCAAGCGGTTCCTGCAGAAGAATAAAGCAGAGCGGCACAAAAAACATAAGTATAGCAATGGGCCAAGTAATACCGCCGCTTCCCCTGACAATTCCAAAGGCAGCCAGTACGCCGCCCATATACACTACAATGCCTGCAAGTCCGTTTTGATTAAACAGGAGCCTGCCATAATCTCGATTTTTTACAGCGTTCACCACATTAACACACATGGCTCCCAAAAGCATGACCACACCGACACCCACCGCAGTGAGCAAAAGGGAGTTGGAATCGTGCAAAGGGCTGAGCCAAATATGGGCAATAAGGCTTTCATTGCCGAAAACGCTACCGTACATTACTCCAAAAAACGCAGCGGATAGACCGGCTAAAGAAAAAATCGCCCCTAAATTGCTCTTTTTATAGATTGCAAACAAAAGTCCGCAAATGGTCAAAACCAATCCTTGTCCTAAATCACCAAACATCATGCCGAACATCAGTACATACGTCAGTGCCATAATGGGTGTGGGGTCTATTTCATGATAGGAAGGAAGTCCATACATTTTCACAAAGCTTTCAAAAGGCCTTACCAATGGATTATTTTTTAGTACGGTAGGCGGAATGAGCTTTTCATTCTCCTTGGGCAAAGTGACAACCGCCATGATATCCTTTTCTTTTTCAAGCTCCTCATTGAGCCGATCAGCTTCGCTGCCTGGCATCCATCCTGTTATATAAAAGGCTCCCTTTGTGCGCAGTGCATAGTCACGAATGTTAAAACATTCATATTTATGCTTAATAAAACTGCACATCTGCAGAAACCTGGATTTTTCCTTTTGCAAAAGCAAAAGCATGTCGTTGGCTGTTTTTTCATAATCTTTCATCAGCTGCAAGTTCTCTTGTTCGAGTTGATAACATCCATCTAGCGGTTTTCCATGCGCTTTTTCAGAAATCCTAATTCTTTCAAAATTAAGAGATGCGAATATACTATCCACTTTATCACAGCTTACATGGGGAGTGAGGTACATTCCATAAACATAGCCTGTTTCTTCAGCACTTTTAATAAAATAAAATTCCATATCTCCCATAAAATTTACAAGCTTACTATAGGCTTCTTTGGTCATTCTCCCAAAGCGAAACCGCATAAACTGAAAATGAAACATATCATCCAGTCGCACGTCAACATCCAAGAGATGCTCAAGTTGAGCGATGACCATACTATTTTCATCAATCGTCTTTTTCAATTCCTGTCTTTTTTCTACAAGTGCTGTATATTCTCCCTCTAAAGAGTCCACATATTTCTCTGCACTTTCCACAGAAATCTCTGCATCTTCCCACCGTTCATATTCATATGGTATGCCAAAAAACCGCGATGCATCGCAATATTTTTTATACACTCCCGTATAAAGGTTTGGTTCGGAAAATCGATATAATCCATCCTTTTTACCGGACACGTTTAAAGCATCCACCGACTGAATGCTACTGGTGGAAAGATATTTTTCTATCATATCGTTCATTTGGTCAACAGGACCCATGATACTTACAAACTTCATTTTAAGGACAGCCACAGGTTTCACCTCTGTACATTTGATAATCTACTTCGATATTCCACAATGACAATGATTGTCTTCCCAGCGACATACACTTTTGAGCAACGCTTAAGGCATATAAATGTATTCCATAATGGCGTCCGTACTCAAATTATAGCGTAAACCCTCAATCACCGAAAAAATATTTTCTATTTCTAGTTCCTTCGCGTTTAAGTACCCAACTGCACTGATGATGGTGTATGGATCGTTTTGCATTGCAATTTTTAGAAGCTTAATAAGAAGACCCAAAAAAGTCTTCTCAAATGTTGCACTTTTTTGCCTGAAAATAGCACTGTACGGCGTTGCACTGGCAAAATCCATAAACTCTTCCATGGTTTTGGCATTGGTGAGCTCTTTGATTTTTTGTACCGTTAATTTGTAATGAACCGGAACCAAAAAACCATAAATGACTTCATTGGGTAGCAGATAGTATTGCTTGCACCTGTATATCCAAAGCAGGTTAAGCATATCCGCTTCACTCCCCAGATACTTTTCAAGTGCTTCTTTATCACTTCCGGAAAGCGCTTTTTTGATACTTTTACTCACATAAGTAAAAAAATAGATATCCAGCTGATTTTCCATTTCAAATAAGGTAGGCTCTTTGCCACGCTGATAAAGAGAAGACAATACTCTGTGATATCTTGTGCCTTTGATGACATCCAAAAAGCCTTGCATGTCTTGCACATTTTCAAACCGCGCAATGTTGATGGAAGTGGCCTCTAAATATTCTTTGCTGATGGAAGCGAGAACCTCCTGAGTTTTTTCCCCCTCCATAATGACTTGAATAAAGAGTTTCAAATAATAAATATCATATCGGATGAAGAGACCTCTTAAAAACTCTCTGTGATTGATATTAACAAACTTTCTGAATTTAAGATAATCTGCAATGAGGCTTCCCCTTAAAATATTTTCAATCTGCTCCCTGTGCGTTTTATTTTCATCTACCATGGCCAAAATGTCTCGATACGATGGAGTACTCTTCAAATATGCTACGCCGCCGGCAACCGTTTTTTGTGCCGCCATCTGTTCATATTGTTGCTTTGTGAGTAGTTTTCCACGCATCCCTCTGGCTTTTGCGGCAAGCGCTCCATTTGATAAAACACCAGCGGAAATCATACTTTGCCTCCGAACAGCCTGCTAAAGAGCATTTCTTCCCACTGCGTATGCATGCTGTTATAAAGTACATCCAGCGCTTGAATGCTCTTTTCTGTTTCTTCCTTTAATACAGCAATCTTTTTTTGTGCTTCTTCTGCTTCCATGCTTTTGAGCTGTGCAATTTTTCGATCCACATTCCCAAAGATTGATTTTTCTAATTCTACCCTTTTTTCATCTATTTCACCGTCTAAGCCGCAACGCATATTTTTTGCCTGCTCCACAATCATCACAGCTTGCTTTTCCACTTCTATGACTCGATTTACAAAGTTTTCCACGTCTACACCTTCTTCTAATTTTTAAGGCTTTGCAGAGGTGCAGGAATTCTGCCTCCACGATCAATAAAATCTGTGCTTTTAAATTTATTCACATGCATGACCGGTCCGGATCCCAAAAGACCGCCGAATTCTGCTACATCTCCTGCTTTTTTCCCTTCCACAGGGATGATACGTACAGCTGTTGTTTTATTATTGACAACACCGATTGCAGCTTCATCTGCAATAATTGCTGAAATCGTGTGTGCGCTGGTATTGCCCGGCACAGCAATCATATCAAGTCCTACGGAACATACGCAAGTCATTGCTTCTAATTTTTCGAGAGTAAGTGCACCCTTTTGTACCGCATCAATCATCCCTGCATCTTCACTGACGGGGATAAAAGCACCCGATAAGCCGCCAATATGGGAGCTTGCCATGACGCCTCCCTTTTTCACTGCATCATTGAGCAGAGCGAGCGCCGCTGTTGTCCCCGGGGCACCACACTTTTCCAAACCCATTTCCTCTAAAATGTATGCCACACTATCTCCAACCGCAGGAGTGGGCGCCAATGATAAATCCACAATGCCAAAAGGCACATTCAGTCTTTCGGAAGCTTCCGCCGCTACCAATTGACCCATTCTTGTTATTTTAAAGGCAGTTTTCTTAATCTCATCTGCCACAAGGGAAAAATCTGCATTTTTACCCAATTTTTTAATCGCACTTTGTACCACGCCCGGTCCACTAACGCCAACATTGATAACACATTCCGGCTCACCTATGCCATGAAAAGCGCCTGCCATAAATGGATTATCCTCCACAGCATTAGCAAACACCACTAGCTTAGCGCAAGCAATGCTGTTCTGATCGGCGGTAAGATTTGCTGCTTGCTTTATAATATTCCCCATATGCGCTACGGCATCCATATTAATCCCTGCTCGGGTGGTTGCAACATTTACACTGGCACACACTCGCTTTGTCAGTGCCAAAGCTTCGGGGATAGAATTGATTAATCTTTTATCTCCCACCGTATATCCTTTGTGTACAAGGCTGCTGTATCCCCCAATAAAATTTACGCCAACCTCTGCGGCTGCTCTGTCTAGCGTCATTGCTACTTTGGTGCATTCCCCTTTTACCCCTTCGGCAATCAGCGCGATTGGCGTGACCGATATTCGTTTGTTGATAATTGGAATTCCATATTCCCGTTCAATATCTTGCCCCGTTTTCACAAGTTTTTCGGCTCGGCGCATGATTTTATCATAAATGCGAGTGCACAGCACCTCCAGGTCGTCTGCAACGCAATCTCGCAAGGATATTCCCATGGTAATGGTTCTGATATCCAAATTTTCATTGGTAATCATATTGATTGTTTCTAAAATTTCATATTTATTAACCATAAATACTCCTATATTCTGTGCATCGAGTTAAATATATCTTCATGCTGAAGACGAATGGATACCCCAAGCTCCTGCCCAAGCTCATTTAAACGCTGCACAAGCACATCAAAATCCACATTGCAGTTTGCCAAATCAGTAAGCATCATCATTGTAAACAAATCCTGCATGGTGGTTTGAGAAATATCCAAAATATTGACATTGCAAGCGGAAAGTATACCACTGACTCCTGCAATAATACCCACTCTATCCTGACCGATAACCGTTATAATACCGCGCACTTTTGTTCATCCTTTCGCCGCAATGTGTAGATTGCACTTGTAAAGTCACATTCCGTGTACTTATTTTAAGGCATAAGATTATTGTACTACTTTTGAAAATGGAATTCCAGTCATTAAATCATAAAAAATGCACTATCTTTTAGTGTGTTTTTTATATGTTATGCACAAATTGTCAAAATATCCGTATTTACAAAGCATTGTAACCTTTTCACTTACCGGGCATATTATAGTAGCGAGGAAGCAATACAGCCATATTGTGGCTGAATGAGATAAACGAAATGAACCCATTTACAGGGCTTATTTCATGAAGTTTACATTATCCGTATGGAGGTGAAACCCTATGGCAAAAAACAATTGCTTTAACAGCGAAATATTGTTTTTCTTACTTATACTCTTAGTACTGCTTGGTTGCTGCGGATAACATAAGCATCCTGCTCCTTCAAAAGACGCACGGATCTAAAAAAGGGAACGTAATAATTTAAAAACTTGACTACAATTAACAGGTGGGAGGCCTTCAATCCTATGTTGCATAATGAGCCGCAAGGGTGAGGCTAATCCTTACATTTTTCGGAGGTGTAAATATGAATTTAAAATCCATTCTCGGAGACAACGACAGCATACTTTGGTTCATTATCCTCTTCTTACTGCTGTTCTTCTGCAACAATGGCTGCTGCAATTCAGATAATGACTGTGATTAATTCAATCACATTTGAGATTTTTTGATGTAAAAAATCGAAATCATTTTTTACATTGCACAATTTGAATTGGAGGTATTGTGGATGGGAAATAAAAACGATTGTGGCTTCGGAGGACTTTTTGGCGATAATTTTATATGGATAATACTGATTGGAATACTTATTTTTGTACTTTTTTCCAATGACGATTGTTGCGAGAAAAAGCACGATTGTTGCTGCTAAATAGTTTTGAGGGTCGCACAGAATATGTGCGACCCTCAAACGCTGTTATTCACATCACAGTGTCATTCGTGGATCCACTTTATTAATCTGCACCGACTGCCAAAGTGCATTATAAATATGATAGTATTCCCCTTCGTATTCCATAAAATATCCATAGGTCAAATCCCGCCAGCCCTCGCCCGGCCGAAAATTTTCAATGCTACACAGTAGCTTCGGCTCAGAAAACTCCAAAGGCTGCCCTGTTTTACTGCCTGTTTCTCTTCCGATTGCAATATAGATAGGGTTTCGATTTTTGGTGTGGTCGTATGGACTTGTGCCGCCGCCAAAATCACCATTGTTATTACAATAAAGCAGGCTATATCTTCCATCGCTTAATTTTTGGAATGGACAAGGTGCATTGGGGTGCAAGACAACGTCTCCCCCATCTCGATAACGAAGTGGCAGCGCGCCGGACCAGGTAAGCCCCTTGTCTTCAGATACTGAATAATAAATGCATCCGTTTCCGGTACGCATAACGCACATCAGCCTGCCACCGATGAGCTCTACCACCTGTGCTTCTTGCGAGAGGGATAAATCATCCCTTCCATTGACCGGTACCGTGATCCCATGAGGAGGCTTTGGCGAAAACTCAAATTTAATCTTTGTGGGATCTGTTTCACTCAGAATATTATCGCTATACATCATCACTGTTTCACTGCGAATATCCGCAAGCGAAGGGGGATCGGTCGCCACCGCAATGGGAAGCATAAATCTATTCCCACTGAGCAATACCCAGGGTGCCATCAAATGCCAGCAATACTGATTGGTAACAATGCTGTACAAAGGAGCATCCACTTCATACACCGTATCCGGCCCATTTGGTCCTACGAAAGTCATGCCATCATCGTCGCTGTACTGAAATGCCATCCTACCAAACCTTGTGCCAATATCAAAATTGCGGATGACATGAAACTGATATATTCTGTGCAAAATGCCCTGCTGCCCCATATCGATGGCCACCGGGCACAATTGACCCATTTCAATGGCCATATTCTTGCCTTCAATGATATTGGGGTCATACGTTTTTTTTCGCTCACTCCATGTTTTCCCTTTGTCTTTGCTTTGGCGGTTATACACATAGTATGGCTGTCCTCCCGTGTCTGAGCACGTTACGCTAATGAGCCATGTTCCCTTTGTGGTAACGCAAAAGGAATTGATGTACTGACTTTTGCTGTCATTGTCAATCACAGCCATTGGACTATTTGCCATGTTGCTGTACAAAAAAACCACTCCATTCATCCTAAAAATATAATTTCTCTTGTATGAGAAATCAAATGCCGCATTTATTTAGGCATTCTATTTTTGTATCATAGCATATTTTTTTGGAAATATCTTACCGAATAATATTGATATTTGGTTATTATTTGTATTATTGAAACATTTTATTAATTGGCCACTATTTGATGTGTGCCGTTTCACCCTTCCCCCCAGACATGCGCTTTCGATATGCGATAGGACTTTCCGTCATGTATATCCTAAACACCCTATTAAAAGTTTTAATGCTTCCAAATCCAGTCATGTATGCAATTTGTGTTGCTGTTTCTGCAGTTTCCATTAAAAGGATGCATGCTTGATTCACGCGGTAGACCGATAGATATTCATTAAATGTCATGCCACAGCTTTCTTTGAAAAAACGAGTGAAATAAAATCGGCTAAAACCTGCTACAAAAGCAGCATCGTCCAAGGTGATATCTTGATTATAATTATCCTCAATAAATCGAAGAACGCTATTAATTCTATCAATTTTATTCATCACATGCAGTCGTTGGCTTCGAAGGTGCGCTCTCCATGGGGTAGCATTTAAAAGGCACAGCAACAGCTGATATACAGCCGCCTTTGTAGCTACACTACTCCACCCATTTACGCTTTTAATCGTGGTGTTAATTCGCCTGATATCGGGTAGGATTTGGCCGGATTTTATCACTCTGTTTTCAGGGTAGAATTTTAAGAATAATTCCCATTCCTCGGGCACCACAGACCGCTTAATGAGGCAAATAGCTATTTTCCCGGGATTGCGCCCGCCCAAATAGGAATGTACATCACCGGGACAGATGATAATACTGTCTCCATCTGTGAGTTTGTACACTTTGTCACTAACCTTGATCTCTATATTTCCGCAAACCACATGTGCAACTTCAATCTCTTCATGCCAATGGCCTTGATACTCTGTAAGGTAGTTTGTCAGCGTGACAAAAATACTTTCTTTTCTTGTGTTTTCGTGAAAGGCATACATGGTTTTCCCTCCTACGCTACAGCTTTATCATTTCCATAAATTCGGTTTCGTTTATGATGGCAATGCTGAGTTTTTCCGCCTTCACAAGTTTACTGCCGGCATCTTCCCCCGCCAGTACATAAGTGATATTTTTAGATACGCCGGTAGATACCCGACCACCAAAACTTTCTATGATTTCTTGTGCCTCATGGCGCTTCATATCAGAAAGCGTCCCGGTGAGCACAAAGGTTTTGCCTGCAAATCGTTTATCCCTCAGCCCGTTTTCCACTAAAGCTTCCATCATAACACCGCAAGCTTTCAGCTTGCTAATCAATGCTACAACACTTTGCAGCGCAAAGTACTCCTTGATGGCCAACGCCATCTTTTCCCCTATTTCGTAAATGGTGGATATTTCCTCAACCTGTGCTTGCATTAACGCTTCCATGCTTCCAAAGTGCTCGGCTAAAAGCTTTGCACTGCGCTGCCCAATAAGGCGAATACCAAGACCAAATAATAGTCTTGCCATGCCATTATTTTTCGATTTTTCTATGGCTAAGCATATGTTGGCGGCAGACTTGCTTCCCATATTTTCAAGTATACTTAACTGCTCTTCTTGCAAAGTATATAGATCGGCAGCATCGGAAATAACGCCTTCATCTAAAAGCTTATTGAGAAGTGCCGGCCCCAACCCTTCTATATCCATCGCATCTCTGGATACAAAATGCATAATATTTCTAAGTCTTTGAGCAGGGCAGTCCGTACCGACGCATCGATACGCTGCTTCCCCCGTTACCCGAATAACAGGCTGTCCGCATGCAGGGCAAGCAGTTGGCATAGCAAACTCAAGTTCTTGGCCACTACGCATCTGCGGCAGGCTTTGAATCACTTCCGGAATAATATCGCCTGCTTTTCGCACAAGCACCATATCTCCAATTTTAATGTCTTTTTTGATGATATTGTCAATGTTGTGCAGGGTGGCTTTGCCAACTTTGGAGCCTGCTAAAATCACAGGTTCGAGCACTGCATTGGGTGTCAATACGCCTGTCCTGCCGACCTGCAAAACAATATCTAAAAGTCTTGTTTGCTTTTCTTCTGCAGGAAATTTATATGCAACAGCCCAACGTGGACTTTTGGTGGTATTGCCCATTTGCCGCCTGAGCGCTAGATTATCCACCTTAATCACCACGCCGTCAATGTCAAATTGCAGCTTGCTTCTCAAGTTTCCTATTTCTTGAATAGTGGCATAGATTTGATTGGATTTCATCACCCGTCTGTGCTCCACCACCGGCAAACCGATGCCTTTGAGATAATCTAATCCGGCGCTATGGGTTTCAAAGGTTTTTCCCTCAATTTGTTGAATGTTAAAGATGAAAATATTTAGCTCACGAGAAGCTGTAACTGCTGGGTCCAATTGGCGCAACGATCCTGCCGCTGCATTTCTTGGGTTGGCAAACACTGGCTCCTCGGCAAGGATACGTAGGTCATTGAGCTTTTCAAAGCTCTCACGCCCCATATAAACCTCACCACGCACCTCAAGATAATCCGGTGCATTCTCTATCACAAGTGGAATCTGAGAGAGCGTTTTTAAGTTTAAAGTTACATCTTCCCCCTGCACTCCATCCCCCCTTGTTGACCCTCTGATGAGTATGCCATGACTGTACTCCAAAGACACCGAAAGGCCATCAACTTTAGGCTCTACACTAAAATCAATGTCCTCTCCTGCGCTTTGCTGAACTTTTTGCAAAAAACCCTCCAATTCCTCTTGTGAAAAGACATCACTGAGACTTTGCATTGGCACGATGTGCATAACCTGTGCAAAAGATGAAGAAGCTTTTCCTCCCACCTTTTGTGTAGGAGAATTGCTAAAAAGATACTGTGGATATTCTTGTTCTAAGGTTTCAAGCTCTCTGTAGAGCCTGTCATATTCCATATCTGATATTTCCGGGGAGTCTTCATTATAATATTTATCACTATGATATCGAATTATATCATGCAAAAATAGAATTCTTTGCTCAATATTGTTCATCACTTTTGTTCCTTCCAAAGATAAGTCGTCCTACCTACATCAACCTTTCGTGCTACTTGGGGCTTATGATATAGACCGTTTGGGACTTGCTTGATACGTGGGGACAATGGCGGATAACGCTTTTTTCACTTCGTCATCATTATCCACTTTAATAACTTCTTCTATGATTTGAAGCTGCTCCTCAAGTTGGTCCATACTGCAAGCTGCAGGTTTTGCAATAAAAATCTTGCTGTGAGAGGTCTGCCTTAACCCCTCATCGGCCATCAGTAGCTCCTCATATAATTTTTCTCCGGGGCGAAGCCCGGTAATTTCAATATTGATATCGATGTGGGGCTCTAAGCCGGATAAACGAATAAGCTTTTCAGCTAAGTCATAAATTTTCACAGGTTCTCCCATATCAAGCACAAAAATTTCTCCGCCTCTGGCATAGGTAGCCGCTTGAAGCACCAACTGTGCAGCTTCCGGTATGGTCATGAAAAATCTGGTGACTTCTCTGTGCGTGACCTTCAGCGGCCCTCCGCTTGCCAATTGTTTTTTAAATAGGGGAATAACGGAGCCGTTACTTCCAAGTACATTTCCAAATCGCACGGCTGCATAGTGTGTATCACTAGAGCAATCCATTGCTTGAATAATCATCTCGCATAGTCTTTTGGTGGCACCCATCACATTGGTAGGGTTGACTGCTTTATCCGTAGAGATTAAAATAAA
>CAZQDP010000022.1:27488-30887 GCA_964592375.1 uncultured Eubacteriales bacterium
GAGCCGATGGAGCCACCTGCTCCGGATACAAAAACCGTATTGCCTTTGATATACTCCGCAATTTCATGATTATTGAGTTGAACAGGGTCTCTGCCCAAAAGATCTTCAATTTCAACATTTCTTGCGCTATATAGTAGGTTCTTTGACAAGATAATTTTATCGATGCCGGGCAGTATTTTTATTTTTGCCTTTGTGGTATTACATATTTGCAATATTTCTGCTCTTTGCGCGGCAGTTAAAGATGGAATTGCCAGTAATATTTCATCTACATTATACTTTTTGCATACGCTTACAATGTCATTCCGTGTGCCTTGTACCTTAATGCCTGAAAACATACAGCCAACCTTTGAAGCATCATCATCTAAAATCCCCACAATTTTATATTCACTTCTTGGTTTTCTGTTAATTTCTGCGATCACAATTTCAGCCGCACAACCGGCACCCAAAATCAAAAGTCTTGTGCAAGCGCCCTTGTAAATGTTATCTCCGCTTTTGATATAACTTGCAATTTTATTTTCTATTCGCAAAAGTATTCTTGTTCCTATCGTCTGTATCATAATAAATAAGCAGGCAAGTACATGAATTTTTACGGTGAAATAAATCGAAGGATGTAATATCATGGATAATATGGCGAGTACCAATACAGAAGCTGTACATGCGGCAATACCATAAAAGTAATCTTCTATTCCGCTGTGCTTCCATATTTTCCTATACGTTCGAAATACAATGAAAAAGATAAGGTAAACAATAAGTGACCCACCAAGTATCAGTTTTTCATTTGTTCGCAAAAGCAAATATTGCACTGAATTATAAATGAAATAAAAAGCACTAAAATAGGACAATAAAATATAAAACGTATCCACAAGCAAAAACACATATCTTTGGCCTAATCTTAACACTCTGTCCATAAAACGCCTCCATTACTCCTTTGTTAATCCTGCAAAACCGGCTCATCTTTTAGTGCCGTCTCTGCACTAAGCATAAGTCTTTCCCAGCATTCTTCGCCATTATGCTTCATTATTTTTTTTCTTGCAATATCCATATCGGGCTTGCGAACATGCGTGTTATGGCAATCGCTTCCTATAAAATGAATATTTTCTTGCGACAATAATTTGTAAAACCGATGTTTCCGAAGAAGATTGTAATCATGAATAAATGCCGTATTGATTTGTATCAGTACATCCATCTCCATGAGTCGATCAAGCTTTTTCCAATCGTCATTTGTTGAAATATATCTATCAATATGCGCTATAATGGGTTTGACTTTGTAACGAACAACCAATTCATAAATGGCTTCGTATACCCATTTATGCCAACATCCGCATGGCAATTCTATCATCATATATCTTGTATTTTCAATGCATAGTTGAATGATGTTTTCATGCTCAAAAATCATTCTGTCCAGCAAGACCTCTGCCCCGAGATGCACCTGAAAGCCTTGCTCCTTTGTTCTGTTTAAAGCGTCCAATAACCTGTTATATACGCATCTGCGTCTCTCAATAAATGCGCCCACACTGATATGATGATGGGAATAAAAATGAGGAGTGGCAACAATGGCCTTAGTGCCCTGTTGCATAGCCATGGATACGAGCGCCAAGCTGGCCTCTACATCCTGCGGCCCATCATCAATCCCAGGAAGAATATGCGCGTGAAAGTCAATCATATAAACTACTCCTTATACTGTTTGGAATAGTATTTATACTTTCTATGCTTATAAAAATAATTATATCGATATCGACATTTATACTGAAAACTATCCTTGTGGATATCATTTAAAACAAATCCCACAATCCGCACATGGCTAAATTTCAATTTTCCAAGCGCTTCACTGATAGAACGGTGATTTGTTCCCAGATGCTTCACGACAAGGATAACACCGGTGGAATACTTCGATACTGCTGAAGCATCGGTCACCACATTGACCGGCGGGGTATCAATGAAAATATAGTCATAGTTTTGTGAAAGCTCACCGATGATTTCTCCAAACCGTTGCGAAGCCATAAGCTCTGCCGGATTAGGGGGTTTTGGCCCCGTTACAATCACATCAAGATTAGGATATTTTGTTTTCACAATCACTTCATTTAGATCAGAAAATCCACCTATCACACTGGTAATTCCTTCTTCCTTCTTGATACCAAGCACCCTTGCAACGCTGGGCTTGCGAAGGTCTGCATCTAATAAAAGCACCTTCATTCCTGCTTGTGCAAAAGTAACGGAAAGATTAACTGATGTGGTGGTTTTCCCCTCACCCGGCCATGAACTTGTGACCACAATTTTTTTGCAGCCGACCTCATTGGCAAGCGAAAAAATAATATTTGTCCTTGCAGTTTTATAGGACTCCTTGATGGTGAATTTATCATCAGAATCATCTACAATATAATAGCTCTTCGAACTGCTTTTTTTTAATGATTTATTTTGTTTTGAAAACTTAGTTAAAAAATTAGCGAGAAAGTGCGAGGGCATGAGCATCATCCTTTCAACTCTATGTGTACAAAAAAATTATTCTCTAAATTTACAAAAAGCATTATTTTGCATATACATGCATATTCTCTGCTGTTGCATCCGGTATACTGCCGATGACCGGAATTTCATATTTATCTTCCAACTCGTCTTCGCTTCTAATGGTAGTGTTCAAATACTCAAATCCAACAATCACAAGAGCCGCAACCATAACACCAATGGCCATCCCGATTAGCACGGTGGAAGGAACATTGGGACTGCTTGGCCGACTGGCAGGTACAGCACTGTCAATAACTTCGACAGTTCCAACCTTCACAATCCTTTTCAGTTCTTCCGGCACAACCTCCGCCAAGGAATTGGCAATTTTAGCGGCCATTTTGGGGTCGGTATTGGACACTCTAATTTGAAATACCTCTGTGCCATTGACCGGACTTAAATTAAACATGCTTTTTAGCTGCGCTGTTGAATAATCCAGACCCGTTTTTTCAATCACAGCACTGAGCACCGCATTGCTTTTGACAACCACCGAATATGCGCTAATAATCCTTGCAGGATCTGCACCTGTTTCATAGGTGTATCGATTAATTCCGCTGGAGTCCACAATGACCCTGGTGCTGTTAATGAGCATGGTAACATCCGAAGTGTATAAAGGGTCTATATAATACGTAGCGTATACATAACATGCAAGACCACAGAGTATACAACTGAGCAGAATAATCCAAAGCTTATGAATGAGGATGCTTCCGATTTCTAAAATATTAATATTCTTGTCCATTTATCGTTCTCCATTCTACAATATAACTAGCACGATTTCGTATATAAATACATTTTAACACATAATATTTAAAAAAGCAATACACAAGCATCTTAAGTTTGATTTTTTACTGTAGGTTTGTCAATGATATGTTACACCATCGCATAAAAAATCATAAAGAACCT
>CAZQDP010000023.1:0-7187 GCA_964592375.1 uncultured Eubacteriales bacterium
GAAGAAACAGATGAGCTTGCAAACATTAAAACAACCTTGGATACCTATGTAAGCGAAACCTCAATGAAGTTCATTTCCGGCAAAAAGCCCATGAGTGAATGGGATTCATTTGTCGCCGAGCTTGATAAGCTTGGGTATAAAAAGGTCGAGGAAATGTACAATAAAAAGCTAAGCGCAATGAAGAAATAAAGTTTATCTTTAAAGAGGGGCTGCCTTGCGAAGTGAGTGAGGCAGCCCCTTTTTTGCTTTTTGGCAAAAGCAATGACCAGTGTGCTTTTATTATGTCTCACATTCTCATAAAAATAAGTGACAAAATGATGCCTGCACTGCGCTTGGTTGTAATTGTATCAAGTAGAAAAGTGCAAGATAAACCAAATGGCAGTGTGCGAAAAAAATTTTGACATGCGGCTTAAAATATGTTATACTTTCTTGGGACTTATATGCCAAGCTAACTGCTTGAGAAAAGGAAGCTTTTGCAGGTGGCATGGATGGATATATGCATAAGGTTAAGGAGCTTTGAAAATGACAGACAAGCAAAAGAGAATTCGAAATTTTTGTATTATTGCCCATATTGACCATGGCAAAAGCACATTGGCGGACAGGCTGCTTGAAATTTCCGGCGTTGTGTCGAAGCGAGAAATGGAAGAGCAAATTTTAGACAATATGGATTTAGAGAGAGAGCGGGGCATTACCATAAAGGCTCGTGCCGTGAAAATGGACTATGTGGCACTAGATGGGCAGGAATATGTCCTGAATTTAATTGATACGCCGGGGCATGTCGATTTCACCTATGAGGTGTCACGCAGCCTGGCGGCCTGCGAGGGAGCAGTGCTGGTGGTGGATGCCGCGCAGGGCATTGAAGCCCAAACTTTGGCGAATACGTATCTTGCGGCAGAGCATAATTTAGAGATTCTGCCGGTAATTAATAAAATTGACCTGCCAAGTGCAAGGCCGGATTTTGTGCGCCATGAAATAGAAAATGAAATTGGCATTCCTGCTGAGGATGCGCCCCTTATCTCGGCCAAGCAAGGCATTAATATTCAAGAGGTGCTAGAGCAAATCGTAGCCAAAATCCCACCGCCGAGTGGGGATGAAAATAGTGTGCTTACCGCGCTTATTTTTGATTCATTTTATGATAGTTATAAGGGTGTTATTGTATATATTCGTGTAAAGGAAGGCAGCGTAGTGCCTGGAATGCAGATTAAAATGATGGCAACGGGTGCCGTGTTTGATGTAACGGAGGTAGGATATCTTTTGCCCCTTGGCATGCAAAGCTGCGCAAAGCTCAGTGCCGGCGAGGTGGGTTACCTTGCGGCAAGCATCAAAAACGTAAAGGATTCCCATGTTGGCGATACCATTACCGATGCCAAAAATCCTGCGAAACAGCCCTTGCCCGGCTATCGGAAAGCGGTACCCATGGTGTTTTCGGGTATTTATCCGGCAGATGGTGCAAAATATCCCGATCTGCGTGATGCACTGGAAAAGCTCCAGCTCAATGATGCTTCCCTTACCTTTGAACCGGAAACCTCCTTTGCCTTAGGCTTTGGATTTCGGTGCGGATTTTTGGGACTGCTTCACATGGAGATTATCCAAGAACGCATTGAGAGGGAATACAATTTGGATTTAGTAACCACCGCTCCCAGTGTTATTTATAAGCTTAAAAAGACGGACGGAGAAGACATATGGCTGGATAACCCCACCAATATGCCCTCTCTTTCTACCATCGATTTTATGGAAGAACCATTTGTAAATGCCTCCATTATTGTTCCCACGGAGTTTGTGGGCAATATTATGGAGCTGTGCCAAGATAGGCGTGGCACTTATAAGGATATGAAATATGTGGACAATAACAGGTCGGTTTTGCATTATGACTTGCCGCTGAATGAGATTATCTACGATTTTTTTGATGCACTCAAATCTCGCACAAAGGGATATGCTTCCTTTGATTACGATCTGAAGGGTTATGTAAAATCTGATCTTGTGAAGCTGGATATTCTTTTAAACGGCGAGGTGGTGGATGCGCTTTCCTTTGTTGTACACTCCACAAAAGCATATGCCAGAGGCAGAAGAATTGCGGAAAAGCTCAAGGAAAACATTCCGCGCCAGCTGTTTGAAATACCCATTCAAGCGGCCATTGGCGGAAAGGTCATCGCGAGGGAAACCGTAAAAGCACTGCGCAAGGATGTACTTGCCAAGTGCTACGGAGGCGATATTACCCGAAAGAAAAAGCTGCTTGAAAAGCAAAAGGAAGGCAAAAAGCGTATGCGGCAGGTGGGCAGTGTTGAGGTGCCTCAAGAGGCCTTTATGTCCGTGCTGAAACTAGATTAAGGTTTAGGAGCGAAACTTGAATATTATTTATTTTGACAATGCGGCCACCACTGCCGTTCGTCCGTCTGCTTTAGCGGCAGCGGTGCAGGCAATGCAGGAGGACTATGGCAATCCATCCTCACTACACCGAGTGGGGATGATGGCCGAACAAAAAATACGGCATGCCAGAGAACAAATAGCCGCAGCCATGAAAGTGCCCTGCGGCTGCATCTATTTTACCTCGGGTGGCACGGAGGCAAACAATATTGGGCTTATGCAAGGTGCAATCTCTCGCAAAAGGCGCGGGAATAAAATCATTGCCTCTTCGGTGGAACATCCCTCTGCCGCTGAGCCTCTTTGTGCGCTTGCAAAAATGGGGTTTGAGGTAATTTATTTGCCTGCCCTACCGGATGGGACGACAGATATTTCTTCCTTAGCCCAAATAGCGGATGATCAGGTCATTTTGCTTTGCCTCATGCATGTTAATAATGAAACCGGCGCCCTTCAACCGGTGAGCGAAGCGGCTCAGATTATGCGCCAAAAAGCACCATACTGCCTTGTGCACAGTGATTTGGTTCAGTCCTTTGGGAAAACAGGCTTTTGCCCCCAAAGAGAAGGTGTGCATTTGGCGTCTATATCGGGTCATAAGATTGGTGCGCCTAAGGGGGTTGGGGCTTTGTATGTGGATCCATCGGTCACCTTGCATCCCGGTATGTATGGAGGCGGTCAGGAAAAGGGACTTCGGCCCGGGACGCAGAACGTACCCGGCATCGCTGCCTTTGGAGTGGCGGCCGAAGAAGCAATAAAAGAGATAGACCTTTATACATCCCATACGCAAAAGCTAAAAGACTACTTTGTTCGGCAGATTAGCGCTTTTAACGGCGTTCAAATCAATGGTAAGAGCAGCGGTGCAATCGTAAGCGTCGCCTTTGAGGGAGTCAAAGCGGAGGTTTTGCTCCATGCGCTGGAGCGGCATGGCGTGATGGTATCCTCCGGTTCTGCCTGCGCTTCAAATAAACCCGGGCTATCTCATGTGCTTTTGGCCATGGGAGTATCTCGCCAAAGGATTGACAGCACCCTTCGGTTTAGCTTTTGTAGCAAGAACACCTTTTCGGAAATTGACTACTGCACGGAGCAGCTTGAAAAAGAACTAAAAATTTTAAGACGTTTAAAATAAACAGAAATAAGCACACTATCATAAGGTGCATCCATGCACTTATCTGATAAAGAAAGGGACATATGAAGCAACTCATTTTGGTTAAATACGGAGAGATCATATTAAAGGGCAATAACAGGCCTATTTTTGAAGCCATGCTGATGAAAAATATCCGCAGAAGCTTATACCCGGAATTTCCCTGCAAAGTGCAGAAAAAGCAAGCCGCCATCTATGTAGAGCTAGAGCCGGATGCAGATATTATTGCTTGCACAGAGCGCTTGCAAAAGATTTTTGGCATCACAAAAATCTCACCTGCCTATGCAGTAAAGAAGGATATTGAGCAAGTTACGCAGCAGGCCATCGAACGGTTTTCAAAGGAATTGCAGGAGCACCGCACCTTTAAGGTGGAGGCAAAAAGAGCAGATAAGAAGTTTCCAGTGCCCTCACCCCAAATTTGCGCCCAGGTTGGCGGTAGTATTTTAGAAGCATTCCCGCATTTAAAGGTGGATGTACACAATCCACAGATTTCAGTCGTGGTGGATGTGCGAGATGAACATGCATACCTGTATTGCCAGCGCATACCGGGAGCCGGCGGCATGCCCACGGGCTCAAACGGCAAAGGAATGCTACTGCTCTCGGGCGGAATTGATTCTCCGGTGGCAGGGTATTTGATGGCAAAACGAGGTCTCATTATAGAAGGGGTAAACTTTTTTAGTTATCCGTATACATCGGAGAGGGCAAAACAAAAAGTGATTGATCTTGCAAAAATACTTCGTGGTTATACGGGGGCGATGAAGCTTCATATCGTGCCTTTCACGGATATTCAGCTTGCCATTCGGGATCATTGTCCCGAGGAGCAACTCACCCTTATTATGCGCAGAATGATGACACGCATTGCGCAAAGAATAGCCGAAAAATCCGGTGCTCAGGCACTGATTACGGGAGAGAGCTTAGGGCAAGTGGCCAGTCAAACCATCGGAAGCATTGCTGTGACCAACTCCGTGGCGGATATTCCTGTCCTTCGGCCGCTCATTGGACTGGACAAGGAGGAGATTATCTCCTTTGCTCGCAAAATCGGTACCTTTGAAACCTCCATATTACCGTATGAGGACTGTTGCACACTTTTTGTGCCAAAGCACCCCAATACAAGGCCGGTGGAGGAGAAAATTGCAAAATCAGAACTGAATTTAGAGATGGACAAACTAATAGAGGATGCACTTTGCGGCACGGAAATCATAGAAGTGTAAAATCGGTAAAACACAAAGGGAGAATTATGTATACTCTTAAACAACTTCAAAACGGAATCAGGCTCGTATATGAGCATTTGCCCTATTTACGCAGTGTAAGCGTTGGTGTATGGATTGAAAACGGCAGCAGAAATGAAAGTGAGCTTTACTGGGGCGCCTCGCATTTTATCGAACATATGCTGTTTAAAGGCACCACCACCCGCTCCGCAAAGGATATTGCCGAGGAGATGGATAGCATCGGCGGTCATCTCAATGCCTTTACCTCTCAAGAATGCACCTGCTTCTATACCAAAACGCTGGATAGGCATATAGAAACTGCCTTTTCACTGCTCTCCGATATGCTAAACTGTTCGCTTTTGGCGGACAAGGATATCGAAATGGAGCGGGGCGTCATTATAGAAGAAATCAACATGTGTGAGGACAATCCGGAGGATCTTGCCATGGAGCTTTTATCCGGCCTTTGCTATAGCTCCCACCCTGCCGGCAGAAATATTTTGGGTAGTGTGCATTCCATTGAAAACTTTACGGGCGAGAATTTGCGCAGGTACATGCAAGGCAACTATACGGCTGAAAATACAGTGATATCCGTTGCCGGCAACTTTGACGCGGCCGCCTTAGAGCAGATGGCAGAGAAATATTTTGAAGGCTATAACCGTAATGCCTTGACGCGTCCCATCTTTCCGGCGCCGGAGTTTCACAAAGGGGAGATTGATAAAATCAAGGATATTGAGCAGGCGCATATTTGCGTGGCATATCCCGGCATATCAAGCCGTCACCCTGATTATTATACTATGCTGGCCATCAATTCCGTGCTTGGCGGCGGAATGAGCTCTATTCTGTTTCAAAAAATCCGTGAGGAAAAGGGACTTGCCTATTCGGTTTATTCCTATCCCGTTGTGTTAAAAGATGCAGGGTATTTTTCGCTTTACGCCGGCTGTGCGCCGCGGTATATGCAAGAGGTAACCCAGCTTATGCTCACGCAAACCCAGGAGCTTCGGCGTGAGGGCATTGGTGATGACCTGCTTGGCCGCACAAAGGAGCAACTGAGTGGCGGCTATATTCTATCCTCAGAAAATACCGGCAGCCGCATGAACGCCATGGGCAGGCAGTTACTTTTGTATGGAAGCATTAAAACTGAGGATGAAACCTTAAGACGCATTGATGCTATCAGTCAGGATAGCGTAAGGCGCACGCTGGATCTCGTTCTTGGCAGTGAGCCGTCGTTGGTGGTGCTGCATCCGTAATGCAAGCGCCCGGCATTTTTTTAAAGTAGCAATGCCCTGCCACTGCTTTGCGCAATATTTTACAAAAGCTTAACATGAAAGATAGACGATATGTAACAATTGAGGTGTATGATAGCAGTAGGTGCCAAGTAGAATAGGTTGATGGCTTGTAAGGATATGCAAGCCACAGCATCACGTTTCTGTCTCAAAGTAGTCTTCATACTTTGGAGGAATATACGAAGCACTGTACCTCGCCATTTTCAAGTTAAGATGGCAAAGGCTTATAAGAAAAGTGGAAGAGACCTCTCTTGCAAGCCCATCGCTGCCTTCCCTGCTGGTTTTTCTGTGAAAAAACCAGCTGCGCAGGCAGAACAAACTTTGGTTTTTATTTGCCGCATATTGGCAGTTTCTTTGCCCACCGGCCGCACATCTTGTTGTTTCACCCGTTGCGGGCAAGATAAATGAATGGGAACAAAAAAATTAAGCATAAAAAAGGGGCATCCGGTCATTGTAAAATGATCGGATGCTCCTTTTTGCTAAATCATTGCTACCATTGTGGTAAAATATTAATGATATCGTGCAGGTAACCGTCGCATGTTTTTGCGAACACAAAGCTACCTTCGCCAAACTTATCAAATTCTATATCGGATGCATCTCCAACGCTTACCTTTGTGCTAGGTCCAAAGAATGCATCATAGCATAATACATTGGTATTGGGTCCAATTAGGTAATCATATAGACTCAACCCAGTTGGTTCAGTTACATTATTCTTTGTTAAGGTGGCTGTGGAGCTTGATCTCGTGTATGCATAGCCGAAAATAAATTCATATTTTTTATTTGCGATTGTTTTATCAAACAGTACAATTCTGTCCGATGGATAAGGATTGACATAAGGATTTTGAATACCATCCTTAGCATCATTGATAGCACTGTAGCAATCAAATAGCTTGCAAATTAGTTCCACCTCATTTTTTAAATTACTGTAGAAAAGAATGACACATCCTTTTTTTATATCCGAAGCATCCAAACATGTAGGATAAGGCTTTGCATTTTCCCCGCCCGCGGCTCCATCTAAAATATCATATGTCCATACCTTATTAGTCGAAAGAATAATACTAACTGCCTTGTTGGACATATATCCATTGAATTTGTATACGCTTTCTCCATCAGAATTTAAGACGTGACTCGTTGAATCCACAATCATCAATGGCTCACTAAAATCGAAACTATATAGCCCCAAACCACTGCCAATAA
>CAZQDP010000023.1:7197-30251 GCA_964592375.1 uncultured Eubacteriales bacterium
ATAGCGGTGCGGCTACTTTGTGAATCGCCTAAAGACAAGTCATCTCGTAAAATGGAGGAAGGATATATTCTAATTAACGCTTCATCACTGGTCATTTTTCCAGTTGATTCATCGGTGGGAATGTCAAGCAAAAGGGTCTCGTTATTGATATAATCCGCAGAATTCACAAGCCCGGTCGACATTTTGTACATAGCAGGGTCATAGGTGTTCTTATAAAAAATGCCAAGGTCTGAATTGGTTGCCGGTTGAAAGTGTATGGCTCTGATTTTACCTTCAAAGGTAAGGTCGTACAGCGCAAGGGTATAAATGTCATATGTTTGGTCCGTTTTTGTAATTTCATCTCCGTTATATCTCGTCCCTGCAATTGCTTTCCAGTCGGTTAAGCTGTCTACAGCAGTAGGAGGCAAGCTTGCATTGATAGAAACCAAGGTATCAAGCTCAAATGTTTTCCACACTCCGCTTGGCAGAAGTGCACGCAATTGGGTGGATGCACTGAATTGATCCGGAACTATAATTTTAGATACAAACATCAATTGTCTGCCCTGCGCAGTATAGGAGGAATGATCAAAAGTGCCGTTTAATGCCACACTGATGATATTAGATATCGGCTGTGCATTCTCTAAACCATTCCATACAAAGACTTTCATGGTGCATTCACTCACATTTGGGGGAGTGGTCATATTCGATAACACGGTGGAGGTCGCTAAATCAGGTAAGCTCATATTTACTACATTCATGGAAAGAAGCTTATGGCTTGCATCTGTTATCGTAATGACCATGCATCCATCCGGCGCAGTAGAGGCATTCTTCTGCACCGATGCCATCACTTTTATATCGGAAGAGGCTTCCAGTGTGCTTATATTTACATCTGTGCTATTTCGAAAAGCAACCTGAGAAATGGTATAGGGTGGACTATCAGCTAGTGCATGAGGTGCCAAATGAATGAACGGGAATAGTATGCCGATTGTGAATAGAAATAGTAGTTTTTTCAACGTTTACCCCTCCAAAAAATGAAAATAATGGTGCAAAGCGCTGGTGTATTCTTTTATGATAGGAAAGCTTACGTTTCTTGCCGCTCATAAAAAGCGTACTTTTGCTCAACTTTTCTAAAAATAAGTGTCAATATAATGGTCACACATAGATAAATCAGTGCGGCGGCCAAAAATGGCGTTGTATAGGTATCCCGATTGACTGCATCCTTTGCAACCTTTAAAAGCTCCTGCACACCAATGGCGGTAATGAGCGCTGTATCCTTCACCAGTGTAATGGTCTCATTAGCAATGGCCGGCATAATGCGGCGAATGGTCTGAGGGATGATAATGCGCAGCATGGTTTTGGAATAGGGAATACCAAGTGCTTTTGCCGCTTCGTACTGCCCCGAATCAATGGACTGGATACCGCCTCTGAATATTTCCGCGAAGTAGGCCCCATAGTTAAACACAAAAGCCACAACAGCAGAAGTAAACCGGTCAAATTCCAACCCAAGTGCAGGAAGACCGAAATAGACGAAAAACAGCTGGAGTAGCAAGGGTGTGCCCCTTAGCACCAAAATATAAAAATTTGCAATGGCTTTCAAGGGCCAAAAGCGAGAAATGCCAAGCATGGCAATTGCGAGCCCCAAAGGAATGGACAGCAGAACGGTAAGCCCAAATACCATCAGGCTCATTTTCGCCCCTTGCAAAAGTAAGGGCATGAGCGTCATGATATAATGCACAGAAAAAACAATTTTTTCAATTGCTGTATCCAAAATGGTCATTCCTTTCGTTGATGCGCAGTGCAAAGGCTTTGCTCTGCTGTTATCCCTTGTGCTCGCGCTTTTGGCCTTGCCAAAACCGATATGCTCCCAAAGATAATCCATACCCTGGGAGCATATATTTATGGTGCATTATTTTACGACGATATCTTCTCCAAACCAAGTCTTAGAAATTTTAGTGGCTGTGCCGTCTGCCTTGAGTGCATCCATGGCGCTCTGCAGTTTTTCCGCAAAGGCTTTATCTTCTTTTCGAAGCGCCACAGCATAGAGATCTTCACCAAAATCCTGATCGGCAAATGCATATACACCCTGCTTTTTGCTGGCTTTATATTTGCCAAGAACCTTGTCAATGACAATGGCCTGCACTCTACCGATATCCAGATCCATCACCGCTTCATCATAACTTTTGTATTCTACTAGTTTGTCTTTTATCTCCGGATATATTGCATCAGCCTCAATGACCTTCAGCCCTGAGCTCCCGGCTTGCGTGGCAATTTTTTTACCCTTAAGGTCGGCTTTTGTCTTAATAGAAGAACCGGCTTTTGTCATAATTACAAGGGTATTATTGAGGTACGGCTTCGTTAGCAGCATGGTTTTCTGCCTCTCGGGAGTAATTGATAAACCGTTCCAAATAACGTCAATTTTCTTGCCGGAAAGCTCCATTTCCTTTGCGTCCCAATCAATGGGTTGGAAGGTGACTTTCACACCAAGCTTTTCGCCGACTGCCTTAGCAAAGTCCACATCAAATCCAACAATTTCGCCCTTTTCATCTCGAAATCCCATTGGGGCGAAAGTGTCATCCAGTCCCACAATCAATTCCTTTTTATTCTGTATGTATGTAAAAGAATTGTCCTGCACAGCAGGAGCTGTGGTCGCCTCCGGCGCTTTTACCGTTTTCGTGCCGCATCCGGTCAGGAGCGTGCCTGCAAAGACTGCAGCCATCATCAAACAAAGTAGTTTTTTCATGGGTTGCCTCCTTAAAATATTTTTTGAATGCCGACCTCTATTTTAACTCATTTTAAAAGTAAAGTAAAGGCTTTTTTACCATATTCTATTTTTTTTAAAGCATGGAAATTTGACAGAGAGGTTAAACAGAGGATAAAATAATGAAAAATTATTGTAAATAACCTGTTGAAATCTTTTGAATTATGGTATATAATACTCCTGTAGCAAAAATAAGGAGGCCAAAGTCGGAAATGGAAATGCTAAGGCGGATGATACTGGAGAAGGGTCGCATCATCGGGGATGATATTTTAAAAACAGATAGCTTTTTAAATCATCAAATTGACCCTGTGCTGATGGATGCGATAGGCCAGGCATTTTATCATCGATTTTGTGACCATGGCATTACGAAGATTTTAACGGTGGAAGCCTCCGGCATTGCAGTGGCAGGGGCTACTGCAAGACTTTTTGGTGTGCCATATATTTTTGCAAAGAAGCAGAATGCTTGCAATTTAGATAACGAAATATACACAAGTGAGATATATTCGTTTACCAAGAAAACCACTTGCACTATTCGGGTGGCAAAGGAGTATTTGCAATCGCAAGATCGGGTACTTGTTTTAGATGATTTTCTCGCCAATGGACAAGCCCTTTTGGGGCTAATTGAAATCTGTAAAAAGGCCGGCGCTACCGTGCTTGGCTGTGGAATTGTGATTGAGAAAGCTTTTCAGGGCGGGGCGAAGAAGGTGGAGGAAAAAGGGATTGAGGTATTTTCATTGGTTCGCATTGGTCGCTTTGAAAATGCAAAACCTGTATTTTTATAAAGTTAGTTCATTATATGCCAAGTGGCATAAAAATAAAGGAGGAAATAAATATGAAAAGGTCAATGACAGCACTCGCTGCGCTGATCGTGGTTTTTGCCATGATGCTTACCGGTTGCAGTGCACCCCCGGCAGGAACCCAAAATAGCGCAAAACCTGATGAGAGCAAAACAGCAGCATTAAAGGCAATACCCAAAGATAAAGTGGTCGCAGGCTTTGTGTATATTGGGCCTATCGGAGATGAAGGTTATACCTATGCCCATAACCAAGGCAGACTTGCACTGGAACAATCCGGTGTGAAAACCCTTTATAAAGAATCCGTTCCTGAGAACGACAGCTGCGTAAAAGTAATGGAAGACATGATAGCAGAAGGCGCAAACATTATTTTTGCCACCAGCTTTGGCTACATGGACTATGTGGAAAGAGTTGCCAAGGATCATCCGGATGTATACTTCTTCCATTGTTCCGGATATAAGAGCGGCCCGAACTTCTCCAATTATTTCGGTCGTATTTATCAGGCAAGATACCTATCGGGTATTGTAGCCGGTATGAAAACAAAAACAAATGAAATTGGTTATGTCGGTGCTTTCCCCATCCCCGAAGTGGTGCGTGGCATCAATGCCTTTACATTGGGTGCTCGTTCTGTGAACCCCAAGGTAACCGTTCATGTAATGTGGACAAATACATGGTATGACCCTGCAAAGGAAAAGGATGCCGCCGATACACTGTTTAAGCAGTATAAAATAGACGTCATGGCACAGCATCAGGATACCACTGCTCCTCAGCTTTCCGCTCAAGAGCACAATGCATTTGCCATTGGCTACAATTCTTCAACACCAAAGGCGGCACCCAAAGCATATTTAACAGCGCCAATCTGGAACTGGGGTACTTATTATGCGTATGCGGTGAATAATTGCATCAATGGTACCTTTAAAACCGAAAGCTTTTGGAAGGGCCTGAGCGAGGACGTTGTGAGATTGGATACCATCACAAGTCTTGCCGCACCCGGCACGCAGGCGAAAGTTGATGAAGCAACCGCAAAAATCAAGGGCGGTTCATGGGATGTGTTTACTGGTCCCATCAAGGATCAGACCGGCGCTGTAAAAGTAGCCGAAGGCACAAAGATGACAGATAAAGAAATGCTCAGCTTTGATTGGTTTGTAGAGGGCGTTGACGGTAAAATAAAATAATACCCAAAATATAAAGACGGCCGCACAAATGATCTTGCAAACATTTGTGCGGCCTTTTTAGCATTTTCTTGCTTGATCCTTGAACATTTTGCAAGTGTAACCACAATAGGCGGTGTAATGATGAAAAAAATGATGATATTTCCTAAAGCAGATGAATTTACAAAGGCCAAGAATAGGTTGGTGCAATTGGCACTGCCACATACAGTGGAGGAACCTCCTTGTGGAAGTGGTTTTGTGCCTGCTATTCTTTTATCCCAGGAGGCTTATGAAGATTTATCACGCAATATGAAAAATGAATTTGTTTTTGCAGGTTGTGTTTCTCATCAAGAAGGCACAGTTTTGCATGAAACTGCAAAGGGCGATGAATGGGAGAACACATTTCCCAAGGTGTATATTATGCATGCCGCCCAGTGCACAGCGGACGATTGCAAAATCAGGATCACGGCCCACCTTGAAGCAGATATAGGCCATATCTTTCCCTATTTAAACGCCCAAATGAAAGCGGCAAATTATACGCCGGATGCACAAACCTTTACCTTTATGGACGCGCATCGTTTGGTCACCTTGTATAATAACAAAATAGCCATTTCAAAGGCGGATAATATTTTTGATGTTTGGCGAATGCTCATTAAAATCGCAGAGATGGTAAGCTTAACTGAGCGAAACAAGGCAAATATTTCGCCGGTTTATGAAACAAAAATAAAACCGCCGGCCATGAGCATCCTCAAGTTGCTACCGGGTATTAGCTGCAAAGAATGCGGCCATAAAACCTGCATGGCGTTTTCCTTGGCACTTTGGGGCGGCACTGCAAACCCTATGCAGTGCAAGCCTATCTTCGAAGGGGATTATCAGCATTTGCAGCAGGCATATCTTGAATTGTGTATGCCGTTTTTATAAATACTTCATGCTACAAAATGTGGGAAAAGAAAGGAAGGATTTTGTATGAAACACGTAAAGCTTGCCATTGAAGGGATGCATTGCAGTGCCTGTGCAAATTCTCTGCAAAAAGCACTATCAAAGCTGATAGGCCTTCGAAATGTATCGGTGGATTTTGAAACAAGGACCGCTTCCTTCGATTACGATGATGATGAGGTAACAATGGACGATATCATAGAAACAGTAGATAATTGCGGTTTTCATGTAAAAGGAAAATGAGGACAAAAGACTGGGAGCAGGGAGAAGGAAGAGAATAGAGAGAAGAGAGAAGATGGTGGATAGGGGGAGTACACTGCACAATTGCAGTCGTTTGTGGTGAGGATCATGCGAATTGACATCGTCTCGCCCTTTACTTCCCCTATTCCTCTTCTACTATCTACTTTCTATTCTCTTCCTTCTTCCTCCAATTGTTGACCTTTTGGGTGGCTTCTGCTATACTATAAAAAACAACTTCGAAAAGGGGATTGCATGAGCATACTGACTGTAGAAAATGTGAGCCATGGATTTGGCGCCAGAAAAATTTTAGAAAACGCTTCCTTTAAGTTATTAAACGGAGAGCATGTTGGCCTCATCGGTGCAAATGGAGAGGGAAAATCTACATTTTTAAATATCATCACCGGAAAGCTCATGCCTGATCAGGGAAAGGTGGAATGGTGCAATAGAATTACAACCGGATATCTTGACCAACACACTGTTTTAACAAAGGGGAAGTCCATTAAAGAGGTACTACGCGAGGCATTCTCACATATGTTTGACCTTGAGCGGGAAATGCTTCAAATTTATGATCAATTGTCAACCTGCCCGGAGGATGAGATGGCTGCGCTTATTGAGGATGCCGGTGAAATTCAAAGTAGCCTTGAGCATAACGGATTTTATATGATAGACGCTAAAATTGGTGAGGTTGCAAATGGTTTAGGATTAGGAGAAATTGGCCTTGATAAGGATGTTTCCCAGCTGAGCGGCGGGCAGCGTTCGAAGGTTCTGCTTACAAAATTACTATTGGAAGGGCCGATGATTTTAATTTTAGATGAACCGACAAACTTTTTAGATTTAAATCATATCACTTGGCTGAAAAACTTTTTAAAGGATTATGAAAACAGTTTTATTTTGGTCTCCCATGATATTCCTTTTGTCAATGATGTGGTGAACGTGGTGTACCATGTGGAAAATGCTGTACTGACAAGATATGCAGGAAATTACGACCAGTTTAGTCAAATGGTTGAACTGAAAAGAAACCAAACCATGCAAGCGTATGAAAAGCAACAAAAGGAAATTGATCGATTAGAAGATTTTGTTGCCAAAAACAAGGCAAGAGCGGCAACTGCAAATATGGCAAAGAGCAGGCAGAAAAAACTGGACAAGATGGATATTATTGAAATTGGCAGGGTGAAGGCGAAGCCCATTTTTAAGTTTAGGGAAGCGCGTGCGACCGGAAAAATTGTTTTTCAGGCCCATCAGTTGGTGATTGGATATGACGCTCCGCTCACAATGCCGCTGGACATCTCCTTAGAAAGAGGACAAAAGGTTGCAATAAGGGGCGTAAATGGACTTGGAAAGTCCACCTTGCTCAAAACAATGCTGGGTTTGCAAAAACCAGTTTCCGGCGAAATTCACTTAGACGATTACTTATATCCCGGGTATTTTGAACAAGAAGCATATACCAGTGACCATACGGCGATGGAAGAGATATGGACGGAGTATCCCGGAATGTCAAATGGTGAAGTGCGTGCCGCTTTGGCAAAATGTGGCCTTGGCAATGAACATATCACAAGCCAAATGCGCGTACTGAGCGGCGGCGAAAATGCCAAGGTGCGCCTATGCAAATTAATGCTGAAGGAAGTCAACCTGCTTGTTTTAGATGAACCCACAAACCACCTTGATATCGATGCAAAGCAGGAGCTCAAAAAGGCGCTAACAGAATTCAAAGGAACAATTGTTTTGGTGAGCCATGAACCCGAATTTTATGAAGATTGGGTCACAGATATTTGGAACGTTGAGAATTGGACTTTGAAGAGTATATAGAATTTTTTCAAATCATTGCAAATGAAAAAAGTCGGCTGAGGAGCATCGCTTCATCATGCTACTCAAAATATGCACTTTGTAAATGGCAACAAAAAATGTGGGCGCCAATCGTCCACATTTTTTATGCTATATAAAGGCACCTCTAAAGGTAAATTTGCCTTAAAATCATCGCTTGTTTTAGCAATGCCATTGTGCATATTGCAAGTGCTCTACCAGCTTCTGCCGCTTCCACCGCCGCCACTGCTTCCGCCGCCGCCGCCGAAGCCGCCGCCACCACCGCCACCAAAGCCGCCGCCTCCGAATCCTCCACCACCAAAGCCGCCCCCTCCGAAGCCGCCGCCAAAGCCGCCTCGGCCGCCTAATCTTCCTCCTATGCTTAGGATGATGAGAATAATAAAAAAAAGTATGGGTAAAAATTCCACCACTTTGCTTTTGGGTTTCATAGCGCCGCCCGATAGTTCTTCGGGAGATAGATTGTATTCCTGCGCTACCTCCGAAAAGAGCTGCTCAAAAGTGCGTAGTACGCCGCTATTATAATCATTTTGCTTTAAATATGGTATCAGATAATCATCTTGTATTCTGCCCGTTTTTCCATCATTGAGGCGGCCTTCTAAACCCTTTCCAATCTCAATTTGGCTCTTCCTCTCATTAGGAGCGACCACCAGAAGCACGCCATTATCCAGCTTTTCATCGCCAATGCCCCAGTCATTAAAAAGCGTATACGCATATTTCTCCTTTGACATACCCTCCAGTGAGGTGGGACACACAATGAAAATTTCCGCTTTTGTGGACTCCTGAAGCTTTTGTGCTAAGGAATTGATTTGCTGCTCTGTGGAGGAGGAGAGCACGCCCGCATCATCACTGACAAAAGCAGTAGGATTTGCCGGAAGTGCAAAAGACACAACGCTCCCAAGCACCATACACAGCAGACAGACACTGACTAATCGTTTCATGGCGTATCACCTCAAAACTTCACATTTGGTACTTCCGTTTTGGCCTGCTCGGCCTCAAAATATGGCTTCTTCTCAAAACCAAACATTTTAGCATAAAGCATGCCGGGAAAATAACGAATTTTTTTATTGTAGTCATTCACAGCGTTATTGTATTCCTCCCGGCTTCTTTGTATTCTATTTTCCGTGCCGGCAAGCTCATCTTGCAACTGAATAAAATTGGTGTTTGCCTTTAAATCCGGATATGCTTCGGAAATCGCAAGCAATCGACTCAGTGCGCCGCTCAGCTGATCATTTGCCTGCGCCGTTTGCTCTACCGAACCTGCTCCGATTAGCTTTGAACGCGCGTCGGATACCGCTTTGAAAATTTCCGTTTCATGCGCTGCATAGCCTTTGACTGTTTCTACCAAATTGGGAATTAAGTCGCCGCGCCTTTGGAGCTGCGTTTGCACACCAGCCCAGCTGTTTTCCACTCCTTCACTGGAAGAAATCAGTCCGTTGTAAGCCACAACGCTCATCAGTGCCAAAGCCACAACAATCACAATGATTACAAGGAAACCCTTATTTTTCATCTAAAACACCCCTTCTTTTATCCATTATATTATCTATCCTGCATCCTCATGCATGGGATTAAAAAGCAATACATTTTGTAAAAATACCACGGTCACTTATGGTTTTCCTGTAGATCGATAGCAAGTTGGCGTACAGGTATACTCTCCTAAAAACGCCCGATTAAAACTCCTGATATTTTCAAAGCCGCAAAGGCCTGCAATTTCTGAAATGGGGTTATTGGTCGTAAGTAGCATCTGCGCCCCGTAGCGCACCCTCAGTCCGTTGAGATATTGCCTAAATGGAATGTGAATATGAGCCTGAAAAAGCTTGGATAGGTAAATGGGATGATATCCCAGCTCTGCGGCAATGCCCTTTAAGGTAATATTCTCTTCGAAATTCTCCTGTATATACTCCAGCAACTTTAAAATAATCGCATCGCTTTGCTTTTTTTGAGGGCAAAATTCTACGACCTCTTCAATCATCGCACATAGAAGATATAGATAAGCCTTTTTTTCCAAAAGCCGCCCCTGCTCTATGGAGGCAAGTGTTTGGCACAGCGATTCGATTTTCTGCGCATGGATGGCGATAAAAGGAGTTCGCACGGCTCTGCCGGCAGTGATCACCTCAAATGCAGGCACCAAATCAGGTGAGAAAATAACAATATAGGATAAGCCACTTTGCACGTCTGTATAAGCGTGAATTTGGTTCGGTAGAACAATAGCACATTGCCCTGCACAAAGCACCTGCTGCTCATCGCCGATTTTCATCATGACCTTGCCCGATGACACGTAAAAAAACTCAAAGCACCTGTGCAAATGCGCACTATAATTTATATGATGCGCCTTAGACGCGACCAAATACATATTGTTCCCAAAATGCATTTTTTCATAAAAAAACATCTGCATCACCCTTTATTCACTATTATAGCACAAAGTTAGTTTTTGTCTATACCTTATTCATTTATTTCTTGTATTTGTTTATTTATTCATGTACAATAACCACAAAAGGAGGCGATCTTTTATGCGCAAAACAGCGTTAATTGTCAGAGGTGGCTGGGAAGGTCACGAGCCGGTGGCAGTGGGCGATATTTTTGCTCAAATGCTAAAAGCAGAAGGCTATGAAGTAGAGATAAGTGAAACCTTGGATTGCTTTTCGGATGTTCAAAAGCTTTGCACACTTGACCTGATTGTTCCACTGTGGACAATGGGAGAAATTCATGCGGAATATGTAAAGAATATATCACAGGCGGTATCGGAAGGAACAGGTCTTGCCGGCTGCCATGGCGGTATGTGTGACGCATTTCGCATGAGCACCGATTGGCAGTTTATCACGGGAGCGCAATGGGTTGCCCATCCCGGTGGCGATGGGGTGGCTTTTGAAGTCAATCTATGTAAAAGCTCCGATTCGTCCATTATCGAAGGATTAAATGATTTTACCATTGCAACCGAACAATATTATATTCATGTCGACCCGGCAGTACATGTGCTTGCCACAACCACCTTCCCTTTGGCACAAGGGCCTCATGCGGCGAATGGAAATGTAAAGGTACCCGTGGTCTTTACCAAGCGCTGGGGGAAGGGGCGTGTGTTTTATAATGCACTGGGTCATGTAGCGAAAGTGTTTGATACCCACGAGGCAAAAGAGCTGATGCGTCGAGGATTTTTATGGGCCGGAAAAAATGCTGAAGAAGTATAAAAAAAGTTTGTGTAAGGAATAGGTATGGATGCACATTTGAAAGGATGGGTAAAATGATGAAACGCGTGAATATCGGTGTGGTGGGTTGTGGCAATATCAGTAATATTTATTTTGAAAATCTCACCAAAACTTTTGTCAATACCACGGTATATGCCTGCGGTGATTTAGAGCAGGAGCGAGCACGGGGCAGCGCTGAAAAATGGGGTATTCCGAACGTTTTGCGCTTTGAGGAAATGTTGCAGGATGATCAAATTGAGATTATTCTCAATATCACAACGCCAAAGACCCATTTTGAAATATGCAAAAGAGCGCTTGAGGCCGGAAAGCATGTATATGTGGAAAAACCGCTGAGCTTATCCCTTGCGCAGGCACTGGAGCTTGTGCAACTTGCAAAGAAAAAAAAGCTGCTTTTGGGCTGTGCGCCCGATACCTTTATGGGCGGTGGCATTCAAACTTGCCGAAAGCTGATTGATGATGGATTTATTGGCGCGCCGACCGGTGCAGCGGCATTTATGGTATGTCATGGGCACGAGAGCTGGCATCCCGACCCGGAGTTTTATTATAAGGCAGGCGGTGGCCCCATGCTGGATATGGGCCCGTATTACCTGAGTGCGCTGGTCAGTTTATTGGGGGGCGTCGCTACGGTTTGCGGCATGACAAACAAGGCCATGGAGCAAAGAATGATTACCAGTGAAAAAAAGTACGGTAGTAGCATAGATGTAGAGGTGCCAACGCATGTGACCGGTTCACTTTTGTTTGAGAATAATGCGGTCGCCACCATCATCACCAGCTTTGATGTATGGCACAGCACCCTGCCTCGCATTGAAATTTACGGAACAGCGGGAATGCTTAGCGTACCTGATCCCAATACCTTTGGCGGTCCGGTAATGCTTTTTACTCCCGGTTGCAATGAAGCAAAGGAAATCCCCCTTACGCATGGCTATGCGCAAAACAGCCGTGGGCTTGGGGTCGCTGATATGGCAAGATGCATTACCACCGGCAGGGATGAGCATATTGCCAGCGGCACACTCGCCTGCCATGTGCTTGAAATCATGCTTGGCTTGCAGCAAAGTGGTGAAGATAAGCAGTACTATCACATGAAGACCGAATGTCCCCGCCCACAGGCGCTTCCAATGGGGCTCATAAAAGGGTACGTGTAATCCGATTATTTGTTTAGAAAATGAAGAGGAATGGTGAGTATGAAAAAATGGTTTTTGCAACACAGTTAGTAACGTTATTGATATATCTTGCTAATTTTGCAAAATAATACTTAATTTATTTTGTAAAATTATTGACATTCATGACATTCTATGATAAAATTTAGCAGTAATAATCGATGTGGAGGAGTTTGAATTGAAAGAAAAATCATTTTTTTCACAAATCGTTTTTTTAATAATTTTAGCGTTTGTTTGTTTTTTAATAACAATTGGGTTGGCAGTATTCGCAGGGTCATATAGCACAACGCTCTTTAATTTTAGCAATTTTAATTTTGTAAATATGATACCGATATTGTTAATTGGAATGTTCATAAGCTGTATTGTTATCGGTATTGCGGTATTATACGCTTCAAAATCGGTATTTACTAAAATTACAGAATATTTTAAAGATAATAAAATTGGAGGTAATGAAAAATGAAATGTATTAATCATCCGGAAGTTGATGCTGCGGGTATGTGTGTTTATTGTGGGAAACCTTTTTGTTCTGATTGCTTAGTTGAGGTTAAAGGAAAAATGTATTGTAAGGATGATTTGGGAAATGTGTTAGATGATGCCAAACAATCTACAAGCGCAACCCCTACAATTAATATAACAAATAGTAATGAAAGTGTGAATGCCAACACGAATATGAATATGGGAGTTGGGTATGGTAATCGAAAGAGTAAAATGGTTGCTTTGATTTTATGTATTATTGGCTTATTTGGCATTGCTGGATTACATAGAATGTATGTTGGAAAAGTAGGTAGTGGAGTTATCTATTTCTTGACAGCAGGTATTTGTTATGTTGGAACAATAATTGATTTAATAGCAATATTGTCAGGTGGTTTTAGTGATAGTTTTGGACAACCTTTGGTATAAATATTTAGCATCTGATAAAAAAAATAAACAAGCCCTCCTATCAATAATAGTTGGGTTTGTCTTTTTTGTGAGCCTATGTCTCATTACCTTAAAATATAATATTTCATTATGTATATTTAATAATCTTTTTGGAATACCTTGCCCGGGTTGTGGGATGACAAGAGCATTTATTAGTATTATCAAATTAGATTTTGTAAGTGCTTTTCAATACAATATAACAAGTATTCCATTGTTTTTAGGTATACTTATATATTGTGTATTATGCTTTATGGATTTTTTTAAGAAAACAAATTATCTTTCATTGTTTGAAAATTTTTTATTAAAGAAGTTCATGTTTGTGCTATACATTATACTATTAAGTTTAGCGATCAGTAGAATTGTGTGGTATACATAATATGGCGTCTTCCTTGTCAAGGCAGGGTTTCAAAGTTCAAGTGAAAATTGATCTGGAAGAACGGGGAGGATGGTCTAGACCACTGAAAAATCCAAAGTTTTCTATGATTTCAAGTATTGAATAGAAATACCCAACAACTATTCTGTTGATTTCCATGACTGGTTCTCTATTTCAAAAAAGGCAAAGGAACTAAACTTCAATAAGATTATGCTATTGCTTTAATTCGCACGAAGATAGTATCAATCTTTATGCCATTACATACGATGTAACATATAAATTAGGCTACAAGCAAAACGAAAAAATGATCGTTTACTTGCGGCCTTTTTTTATCCCTATCTTGCAGTAGCCGATATGCAATTCCTTTTTACGCATGATGCAAACTTTCTTGCGCGCACCCCTTTTTTAATGGATAGTTTGCACATTATTGCGTCCTACGCTCTTCGCAATATACATCGCCTTATCCGCCTTTTCTACAAACTGATGAAAATGAAACTTATAATCCGGAAAGATTTGTGCAACGCCAATGCTGACTGTAACGACATTGGCAGAAGTTGAAAAATCATGCAAAATATTTAAGTTTTCAATGTTTTTTCGAATTTTTTCCGCAATGACCTTTGACCCATCAAGATCGGTATTTGGCAACAAAACAACAAATTCCTCGCCTCCATACCGAAAGCCCATGTCAAGTGGTCTTGAGAGTGAGCTCATAATGCATGTTGCAACGCTCACAATTGTTTCATCGCCTTTTACATGTCCATAATGATCATTATATGCTTTAAAATTATCAATATCAATCATCAGAAGCGAAAGGGGCGTTTTTGTGAAAGCACAATTCCCCCATTGTACATTGAGGTGCTGATTAAAACTTCTGCGGTTTGGCATTCCCGTTAAATCATCTGCTAATGAGAGATTTTCAAGCTGCCAGTTTACTTCCTTTAACTCCAAAAGCTCCTGAATTTTTTCTTCCAGCATCTGTTTCTGCCGCTTGATGGTTTCCCTTTGTTCATATAGGTTTACAAATACATCTACCTTGCTCTTCAAAATAACCGGGTCAATCGGTTTAAACAAATAGTCGACCGCGCCCACATCATAGCCCTTTGAAATACTATTTTTGTCATAATGAATGGCTGTTACAAAAATAATTGGAATGTTCTTTGTTTTTTCACTTTTTTTCATAAACTCTGCAGTTTCAAATCCATCCATATCCGGCATTTGCACATCAAGTAGCACAATGGCAAATTCATGCTCAAGCATAAGACCCAAAGCATCTGCACCGGAGTTTGCCTTCATGATATTAAACCGAGAACATGCCAAAATGCCCTCCATTACCACTAAGTTCTCCGGTCTGTCATCTACCACCAGGATATTTATTTTTTGTTCTTCTCCCATGTATTTCACCTCAAATATTCTAATTTATTATAATGAATGAGTGCATTTGCTATTTTTTCAATAGAAAGGATATAATCCGGCTTTATTATTGAGAGTGCCGCTTTGGGCATCGTATCCATATACGCCGTGACCGGGTCCTGCACAATACAAAGGCCGCCTCTTTTTTTAATCTGCAAAATCCCTTCGCTGCCGTCACTACTGGCACCAGTCAATAGCACCCCAATGAGCCCCTCACCATAAACATCGGCTGCTGTTTCAAACAAAACATCAATGGACGGCCGAGAATGATTGATCTTTTCTTCAACAGAAAGGGAAAGTGTATGGTCTTTTTCGACAAGCAGATGATAATTAGCCGGAGCGAAGTATGCATTTCCGGGAAGAATTGGCATATATCCTTCGGCCTCTTTAATCTGTATTTTGCAATATTTTTTAAAATAATCCACCGTGTTGGTACTTTTGCTTGCCTTGATATGCTGAACAATGAGTATGGGCAGAGAAAAATTTTGCGGCAATTTGCTCAGAATGGTTTTGATGGCTTCCATTCCTCCAGCAGACGCCCCGATGGCAATTGCTTTAAAAGACATTAATCGTCCCCCCCGCTACTGGGTAAAGTGTTTTTTGATAGATCCTTTCATTATCAGATAATGCAATAAATTTATTTACAAAATCTGTACATTGCAAATTTTCCTTCATCCCAAGACACAAAAAGCATCCGCTATTTAAGCTGTCGTAAAAAAGCCGAATGGCTTTGTTTTTCAGCGCCATATTAAAATAAATCATCACATTTCGACATAAAATAAGATGCATCTGTGAAAAGCTGCTGTCGGTTACCAGATTGTGGTTCGCAAATACAATATTTTGCTTCAGCTCGTTATTGACTTTTGCATAGGAATACTTCGCTAAATAGTAATCAGAAAGGGAACAGGTTCCACCACTGAGCTGATAATTTTTTGTGTAATCTTTCATGATATTTATAGGATAAATACCTTCTTTTGCCACCGATAAAATTTTATCGTTAAAATCGGTGGCATAAATGATGGATTTATCATACATTCCCAATTCCTTAAGCAATATGGCAAGCGAATAGATTTCTTCTCCGCTTGCACAGCCGGCAATCCATATCCTAATTTGAGCATACGTATCCAGCATGGGTAAAACGTCGCTTCGCAGCTTTGCAAAAAAACTCGGATCTCTAAACATTTGGGTTGCGTTAATTGAAAAATCCGACAATACTTTTTCAAGCAGCGGTTTGTCCTTTAGCAGTACACACATCATTTGATTAATGCTTTCAAATTTTTCCTGCATCAAACGCTTTAAAATCCTTCTTTTGATGTGCGCACGAGAATAGTCTAAAAAGTCATAGCCATATTTTAAATAAAGTGCTTCTAAAAAAAGCTGAATTTCAATGTCTTCATCAGACATTAGCATTTTCCTATCGGAGTTTGTCATTTATAAAGCCACACCCTTAAAAGTGAAATTAACTTTTCTACATCAATTGGTTTGGTGGTATAATCATCCGCTCCCGCTTCAATGCATTTATTTCTGTCATCCGGCATGGATTTCGCAGTGATTGCAATAATGGGAACATCCTTACCCCGTTCTGTTTTTCTAATTGCATTGATTGTTTCATACCCGTCAATTATCGGCATCATAATATCCATGAGAATAAGATCAATTTCATTGTGTTCGTTATATTGATCAATGCCTTCATTGCCGTTTCTTGCAACCAAAACATGCATACCACGGCTTTCTAAAACTCCCGTTAACGAAAAGATGTTGCGGACATCATCATCAACAATCAATACCGTCTTCCCGGTCAATTTATCTTCCTCCATATATTGCTTGGTTATTGCATGCTTTTTTCGTTTATGTTTTGTTTCATTGATGTTATATAAAAACACATCAATTTCGGAAATCAGTCTATCCATTGATCTGGCGCCACGAACGATAATACTATCGGAGTATTTGGAAAGCTCTTCTTCTTCCTTCATGGAAATTTCCTTATCGGTATACACAATAATTGGCATATCCAGTTTGTCCCTGCCTGAGAGGTCCGCTAAAAAAGCTGCACCCGTCATATCCTTTAGTTCCTTGTCAAGAATGATGCAATCATATTTCCCTTTTCCCAGAAGTAAATTTGCTTCCTGTGCGGAAGTCGCTTTTGCAAAAGTAACTCCCTCCTTTGCGCCGATTGCATCTTCAATCTCCGCATCGGACAAACCAACAATCAGTATATTTCGGATGGCTTGAATGTGAAGACTTTCCAGTTCTGTGAATATTTTTTGAAGTTGCTTGGTAGAAACAGGCTTCTTTAGAAAATTCAGCACGGACCTGGCATTCATGTTTTCAACATTATCACGACCGGAAATGATATACACCGGAATATTTCGTGTTTTCCGGTTCTCTTCAAGTGCTTTGAGCACATCCATGCCGCTCATGTCCGGAAGGCCAATGTCTAAAATAATCACGTCGGGTAAGCGCTCTTTGGCAAGACGTAGGCCACTTTTTCCATCACTCGAAACAATGGGAGATAAACCTTTGCCAAGTGCATATTCACACAAAACATTGCCAAATATTTCATCATCTTCAATAATGAGCACGGAATTTACCGTAGCGATGGTCTTATTTGTGTTCATCTCTGCTGGAATTTCTTCATGGATGATTGGCGAACGCTCAGGTACTGCCGCAATATTGGCAACAACACGATCTGCGCCCGGCAGAACAAGTGTAAAGGTGCTACCTTGATCCATCTCACTTGCTACGCTCAAATCTCCACCCAGTAACTTGGCAAGTTCCTTTGAGATGGAAAGTCCAAGCCCTGTGCCGCCATATTTCCGATTAATCGTTCCGTTTGCTTGCTTAAAGGCTTCAAAAATCAATGCCTGCTTATCCTTTTCTATGCCAATTCCGGTGTCCTTTACTGTAAAAACAAACTGCCCATCCCCTTCATCAGGAAGGTGGTCGATAATCAGTTCAACCTTGCCGTTTTCCGTGAACTTAAAGGCATTTGATAACAGATTTTTAAGTATTTGTTTCAATCTCAGCTCATCGGTATAGATAGCCTCCGCATTCGCATTGCACAAAACATGAAAATCTAGTTTTTTATTATTTGCAATTTCCGAAAAGTTTTGGATGAAATAATGCGTAAGCTCTGAAAACGGAATATTTTCTTTGCGTATTTCTAATTTTCCTGCCTCGACTTTTGCCAAATCAAGAATGTCGGTAATGATAACCAGTAGCTCTGAGCCTGAGCTGTGAATGGTTTTGGCATACGCTATTTCTTTTTCGGTCAGTGGGGCATTATCTGTCTTGCCCATCATGAGCTCAGATAAAACCAATATGCTATTGAGTGGTGTTTTGAGCTCATGAGAAACATTAGCAAGAAATTCGGATTTATATTTTCCGGATATCTCTAGTGCCTTCGCTTTTTCAATCAGCTCATCCCTTGCCCTTTCAAGCTCATTGTTCTTTAATGAAATTTCGTCCTTTTGATGCTCAAGATCATTATTTTTCTCCTCTAACTCGGAATTTGTAACCCTAAGCTCCTCCTGCTGAATTTGCAATTGATTTTCCTTTTCTATGAGTGCATTGGTTTGCTCAGTCAGCTCTTCATGGCTTTGCATCAGTTCCTCCTGCTGAACCTGAAGCTCTTCGGTTTGCTGGAGTGTCTTTTGGTAAAGTTCATTGATTTTTTCTCTCGAAACTGCTGTGCCAATTCCAATGGCAATCACTTCTGAAATGGAGCTTATCATTTCAAGTACTTCAGTTGGAAAAGGAACAAACGCCCCAAATTCCATTACACAAATCAGCTCTTTTCCTGCAAAGCAAGGAACCACAACCAAATTATTTGGAAGACTTTCTCCCAAACTTGATTGTATCTTAAAGTAATGCTCCGGTACCTTTTTGATTATTTTTGTTTTCCCCTCGCGCACTGCCTGGCCGATGATGCCATCCGTTATATGAAAAGTATGAGAAAGTGCTTGAACCTGCCCGCCTTGCGCATACCCTCCTGCAAGGGAGAGCTGGTCATTATTGCTTTTCACATAGAGGGTTCCAAGGGTAGCATCCGTGGATTTGCACAAATAATCAATAATCTTTTTAGCAATCTCACACACGCTGTGATCTCCTCTGGTGATGTCATCAATATCCGTCTGTCTTGTCTTTAATAAATTTTGTTTAGATACATCATTATATACACTTTCCAGCTTATACATAAATTGGTTAAAATATTCCGACATTTTCCCGATTTCATCTTCCGTGGATACCTTGAGCCTTGTGCTCATATTTGTATCTCCTTCGGATATGCTTTTGAAGGTTGTGCTTAGTGTAAGTACCGGACGAAGAATGGATTTTGTAAAAAAGATAGAAATGATAATAGACATTAAAAAACCAACCAATGCCAAAATCAACACCAAAGACATATTATTGTTTATGATGCTTTTATACTGTGCTATGTTTTCATCGTCAATCTTTAGCAATGTGAGCTTGAACCGTTCAATATATTCTGAGGTTCTATCCCCCAACTCATCCATTTTTGCAAGAGAAGTTACAATTTCGGGGGTATGATTACCGGACATGATATCATTTTTACGAGAGGCTACCTTTACAAATTCATCATTATACTGCAATATCATTGACTCAATTACGCCAACAGAGATCAGATGACCGGGGTCTGCATCTATTTTTTTAAGATCTGCAATATAGGTCAGCACATTTTTGTATCGCTCTATATAAACGCTTTCCATGGAAAGATTTTTTTCAAATAGCATGGTTTTAAATGCAATGCGGCAATGATAAAAGTTGGCTTGTATTCTTCCTGCCGTATCAACCTCCTCGCTAATAATAACAGAACGAGAATAAACGGCCTCACTATTTTTTGTACTATAAAAGGAAAATGCGGATACGCAGATGAGTAGTAATGTAATAAACCCAAATCCCAATCCCATTTTTTGACCCAGTCTCAATTTGAATAAAAACGCCATTGTTTTTTCTCCTCTCCTGTTTACGTGGTCGAATATCCGATATTACCTTATGTGTAAAATATTTCAGCAATCATTTTCCCTATGAATAATCATAAGTTTTTATTGAGAATAAAACAAGCACGTGAAAGTAAATATTACTTTTTATCAATATATCATAAATATTTGCAAATTTCAACAAAAAATTTGAGTATTCCAATGATATTTATGAATACACTTCGCATGTTACGTCATCTATTCCTTCGGAAGTTGTATAATGCAATCTTTAACTGCCGGAGTAATTGTATAAATTAAAGCATAAAATTAAAAAATGGACCGTAGTAAAATGCAAATTACTACAGTCCATTTTTGAGGTTTCATGGCGCCGGTAAAATTAGATATATTTTCTCATATGCAACAGCGCACTTTTTTCCAGACGACTAACCTGCGCCTGACTAATTCCAATTTCATTGGCCACCTCCATTTGGGTTCGCCCTTGAAAAAACCGCAGATTTAAAATATGCTTTTCTCTCTCGCCAAGTTTTGATAGCGCTTGCCCCAGGGCAATGTCCTCTATCCAATTTTCATCCATGTTTTTGGTGTCCTTGACCTGATCCATCACAAAGATAGCATCTGCACCATCGTGGTATACAGGCTCAAACAAGGAAATGGGGTCTGCAATGGCATCAATTGCAAAAACAATATCCTCCTTTGGCAATTCCATTTGCTTTGCAATTTCGTCTACAGTAGGCTCTCTCCCGTGCTCAGCGGTGAGTCTTTCCTTGATTTGCAATGCCTTATATGCCGTATCCCTCATGGAGCGACTGACCCTGATGGCATTATTATCCCGTAAGTAGCGGCGAATTTCTCCGATAATCATTGGGACTGCATAGGTACTGAATTTTACATTTTGGGAGGTGTCAAAATTATCAATGGCCTTAATAAGCCCAATGCATCCCACTTGAAATAGGTCATCCACATATTCACCTCTTCCAGTAAATTTTTGAATGACACTGAGCACCAAACGCAGATTTCCTTGAATAAATTCTTCCCTAGCAGTTTTATCGCCAGCCTTTATTCTGACAAACAGTTCTTTTTTTTGCTCGGATGAGAGAACAGGAAGTTTTGATGTGTTTACACCACAGATTTCAACCTTGTTAATCATCATAAATATAACCTCCGCAAACGGCAAAATTTTAACATGTACATACCATGGAGCATATACTCATTATTGCCTGTTTGCAGAGGTTTCATACAATGATAGCCAAGAAAAAATTAACATTTATTACTTTATTGTTTAAATCAATTTGCCAATTTCCCTTCGAAGCCTTGTAATAATTCGTTTTTCTAGTCTGGAGATATAAGACTGGGAAATTCCCAGCATATCCGCTACCTCTTTCTGTGTTTTTTCTGCCACACCGCCAAGACCGAACCGCATTTCCATAATGGTTCGCTCACGCCGTGACAGCTTTCCGATGACGCCATAGATAATCTGCCGATCCGTTTCCTCTTCTATGGAGCGGCTGATGATATCGTTATCCGTACCCAAGATATCACAGAGCAGAAGTTCATTGCCGTCCCAATCGGTATTGAGGGGCTCTTCAATGGAAATTTCGCTTCGCACATAGTGGTTTTTGCGCAAATGCATCAGCATTTCATTTTCAATACAGCGAGAGGCATAGGTAGCTAGCTTGATATTCTTGTCCGGCGCAAAGGTATTAATTGCCTTAATTAGCCCAATGGTGCCAATAGACACAAGATCCTCTACGCCCACACCGCTACTCTCAAACTTTTTCGCAATATAAACAACTAGTCTTAAATTTCGTTCAATAAGCGTTTGTCGCACCTCATCCCCATTGCTTGCCAGCAGACCAATGAGTCTACTCTCCTCCTCCGGACCCAGTGGAGGAGGCAGAATGTCACTGCCGCCAATGTAAAATATTCCCTTGTCTTTATAAAACAGCTTCTGAATGAGTATTTTGACCAGTTCCTTCACTGCTTTTATCATCAAAACCCTTCCTCTCTGCAAAAAGCTTCGTACACGCTTTGCTTTGTTTTTTGTTTATCTTGCATTAAATCAGTACCTCGGGATTGACCACAGCCTTGTATCCATGGCTATTTTTGAGTCTGCCGGGATAAATCCCAACGATGCAGTCACAACATTTTCCTTCGCGCTCATCCGGCAAAATATAGACATTGTCCGGGCGAATGCCAAGAAGCATTCCGCTTTGCACACCGACTGAAGAAAAGGGGATCATATGTATTTTAGAAAGCCATGCCGGATCTCCCGTGGTCAAAAAACGATCCGCATTGTTTTCCAAAAGCGCCAGGCAAAGATCAGGTGGCAATATCTCTTTCAGGCTATCCATCTCTGCTACGGCCACATATCGCCCACTGATTGGATCTGTTAGTTGGTTGCCGGTATCAAATAGCACATCCATGCTCGCTGAGTGTGTTCCCATTACAATTTTCATTCTGCCGCAAATGCCTTGTCTGGCAAGGTATTTCTTGAGACTGCTGGCAATGAGTACGATGGTGCCACCGGCGCCTGCCGCCGTGAAAATGAGTAGTGACATGGGCAAATTGAAATAGATTACCCTGCCGGACATCACACCATCGAGAAGTGCCGCCGCATTGGTGAAATAGAATATCGCCATCACAGAGCCTCCGAATACAAAGCAAATCAAATAAAAGATGCCTGAAATTTTAAAAAAGTCCATCCACGTACGCATATGGAATGCAATGGCAAGAATTGCGGCGCAGAGCATGATTTTGGAGGGTAGAATATAGAGCGGTGAAAGTGCCGGTACAAACGCTAGTACCGCATATAAACTGCCGACAAACGTTGCCAAGGCAAGCCTCCACCATTTCATTTGCACTCCGGTAATCTTTCCGCAGGTGATGAGCAAAAGGCCATTAATGATGATGTTGACAAAAAAAAGTACATCTGCATATACAATCGGCATTTTACATAACTTCCTTTACAAAATCATCCAAGAAGGCGTGCTTCATCCCGTGCCACTATTTCAATTATATTCACAGTAGCATTATTATAGCACAGTGCATACGAATAATTTGTCAAATCCTTGCACCGGAAATGAATTTGAGAAATTTCTTTGAAATCAAATCTATTGTCCAAAAAATGACTTTTACACCTTTATATACAAAATACGGATACACCGATATATTAGTACAAATGATAATATAATCTATACAATTATATAATGAAAAAACACTTGTGTTACAATGACAAAATTTATTTTTGATGTATAAATAAATAGCTTGATTTTGTTGGTTAATTCTGTTATAATAACATTGACTAAAAAAATCATTTAGGATAATAATGCTTAAAGAACTGTTCGCTGCTTATATTACTA
>CAZQDP010000024.1:0-29156 GCA_964592375.1 uncultured Eubacteriales bacterium
ATGCACCATTTCAACGGCCGCCGCAAAAGGCAAAGCCTTTCCCTCGTCATCACAAGCAATGCCACAGCACACCAATGCCAAAAAACCTCTCAGTCTCTTGCCGCCTCCCAACAGGCTGTAGCGCATGGCTTCATAAATTTGACCCTGCGGACAATCCTTTATTGGCACAAGCCGGTCAAGCTCAGCTTCAATCATTTCCGCTCTTGATTTTAGTTCATACAAAAAACCTGCCACATCTGCACCTCAAATTCATCAAAACGTTTATTCACCTTCGGGCCCGGCGCCTGAGACAAACGCTTGCTCCGCTACCTGCCCACTATAGTCCTTGAGTAGCAAGGTAACCTTTTGCTCCGCTTCATCTAAGAGCGTATTGCATCGCTTGGTCATGGCAACGCCCTCTTCAAATAATGTGAGCGCTTCATCCAAAGAGGTATCGCCCTTCTCCATTTCTCTCACAATATCCGTAAGCCTGCCTATTGCAGTTTCAAATTTCATCGATTTGCTCATGTTTGTTCCCCCTGTTTTTACATTACAGCACGCCGGCATCAATACTGCCGTCCTTCACTCTTACACGGAACCGCTGCCCTTTTTGCACATCAGCAATGCTCCGAATAACCTTTCCATTGTCCAAAGTGGAAACGCAGTACCCTCTTAAGAGCACTTCCAAGGGACTAAGCCCTGAGAGCTTAGCAGAAGATACGGATAACTGATGCCTTCTTTTCTGCAAAGCCTCTTTCATACTGCGTTCAAGGTCGGTGAGATACCGATCTGCTTTTAATCGTCTGTCGCTCACGGAACGCTGAAAGCTTTCAAATACCTTCTCTGCGCTCAGCCGCTCCAATTGCAACCGTTTGTTTTTCGCCTTTGCAAGTAATAGGCTACATAGCTTTTCCCGGGTCAATTTTAACCTATTTTTAAGCTCTATCGCAGAGGGGACCATGATTTCCGCCGCGGCAGAAGGTGTCGGTGCACGCAGATCTGCCACAAAGTCTGCAATGGTAAAATCGGTTTCATGCCCAACTGCGGAAATGACGGGGACCTCTGAGGCAAAAATGGCTCTTGCTGTCATTTCTTCATTAAAAGCCCAAAGTTCTTCAATGGAACCGCCTCCCCTGGCTACAACAATTGTATCCACGGGCTTTATGGTATTAAAATATGCAATTCCTTCTGCAATCTGGGCACTTGCTTGCTCTCCTTGCACCAGTACGGAGTATATATAAATACGACAATACGGATATCTTCGGTGAGAAATGTTCAAAATATCTCGAATGGCAGCTCCGGTGGCAGAGGTAATAATGCCGATTTGCTCCGGATACGTTTTAATTGATTTTTTATATGCATGATCAAACAACCCTTCCGCTTTGAGCTTTTCTTTGAGCTGTTCAAAGGCAATATGTAAATCTCCTACGCCATCCGTCCTCATCTCGTAAATATAGGCTTGGTACGTTCCCATCGGTTCGTAAACTGAAATGCGACAGCGCACAAGCACCTTCATGCCATCCTTTGGCATAAAAGAAAGCGAAGAAGCACTGCTTTTAAACATCACCGCTTTGAGTACGCCCTTTTCGTCCTTCAGCGTAAGGTACAAATGGCCGGAATAATGGGCTTTAAAATTGGATACCTCGCCTCTTACCCATAAATCGCTAAGCACCGGGTCGCTTTCCAAAAGTCTTTTTACATATTCATTCAAGGTTCCAACATTTATAATTGTACGTTCCAATTTAGCCTATCCTTTCGCAACATAACGCTTGGCGCTAAGCAGTGCTAAGCCGCATGCATTGTCCGTTGCATATCGCGGTGGTGCCATATGGCATAAAAGACCTTGTATTTCCGATAGTTTTTTACAGATGATGCGGTTTGCCGCAACGCCTCCGGCACAAACAATACTCTTGTTTCCAGTTTGCTCCATGGCGGCACGAATAGCCTTTGCCAATGAACCGGCAATGCATGTAAAAAGTCCTGCGGCAATATCCTCTGCTTTTTCTTTGCCAATGGCCTGCAATGCTTTTGCCTCTGCACCGGAAAAATTGATATTTGTTCCTTTTACGGATATCGGCAGGGCAATTGGCTTTTGCGCAAGACTCGATATTTTATCGAGAAATGCCCCACATGGAAATGCAAGCCCCATGGCAACACCCACTCTATCGATTAGCTGTCCGGCATGTAAATCAAGGCTTTCGCCCACAGCCTTTAACATATATTCATCCTCTTGCTTTTCTACCTCCAGTAGCTCTGTTGTGCCTCCGGAAATGTGCAGTGCCAAAAAACGTGGTGGCACAGCGGCCCTTGAAAAATGAATTGCCGCTTCCAAATGCCCCTCTTGGTGGCTAAAGGAATAAAAAGGCGCTTTGCATATCGCAGCAACAGATATCCCAAAGGACTTTCCGGTTACAAACACGGGCATATACGAGTCCTTTGCCCTACGTGGAAATACGCTGGCACCTACTGCCTTTATCTGCGCAAAATCCACTTCCTTCGCTAGTTTCTCCATGATCTGTGGCAAGTTTCTTGTGTGGATAAACACACCCTCGCTTTGGCGCAGTCCTCGTCTGCCTTCTCCTACCTCCAAAGGCAACCGCATATCCGCTACCAAATCCAGATTTTCATTTACAATCGCTACCGAAGTGGTATAGCAGCTGGTATCAATCCCAAAAAACATATTCATCTTTTGTATAATGCTCCCAAAATACCATTGGCAAATGTAGCCGTTTTTTCGTCGCTGTATTCCTTGATAATCTCTACAGCTTCATTGATAGATACACTGTCTGGCACATCATCAAATATGGTAATCTCACTAATCGATAACCGCAAAGCCGCAAGTGCAACTTTGGATAAACGCTCCACCTTCCATCCTTTCGCGTTGTCCCTCAGCAGGTTGTCAATCTGCTCGGCGTTTTCGGATACATAACGCACAACCTGCCGCACATAGCTGCTGCCCTTTTCAGGAAGCTGCGCTATGTCCTCTTCCATGATTTCAAAAATATCATCCTTTTGCACGTCCCATGCAAAAATATATTCAAATGCCATAATTCTGAGTTGATGGCGGGTAAAGCTTTTCTTATCCTGCATGATAAACCTCCATGATCAGCACTGGATCTCACGACCACCATCGCCGACCTCGCTAATATAAAAATCAGCCGTAAGGCCGGTCTTTTCCAGATAGTTTTTCCCAACTTTTAAAATAAATTCGTCAATGGCGCCATCCTTCACAATGCTCACCGTGCAACCTCCAAAGCCTGCACCCGTCATTCGAGAACCAATTGTTCCGGAAATGAGCCTTGCTTCTTCCACTAAGGTATCTAACTCTTTGCCGGTTACCTCATATAAATCCCGCAAAGAGTCGTGCGAGCTGTTCATCAAAACACCGAATAAGGCAATATCATTTTTTTCAAGCGCGGTGATGGACTGATACACCCTATCGATTTCCTCTATCACGTGCTGTGCTCTGTTTCTTATCACTTCATCTAAAATCTTGTGCTTATACTGAGCAAACTGAGCTGGCGAAACATCCGCAAGCACAGAGATGCCTGGAAGAAACTCGCTTAATATGCGAACAGCCTCTTCACACTGAGCGCGCCGCTCATTGTACTTTGAATCGGCTAAGCTGCGCTTTTTGTTTGTATTTGTGATAATAATTTTATATCCATCAAGCCGCAGAGGGATATGTCGATAGCTTAAATCTCTGCAATTTAAAAAAATGGCGAAATCCTTTTTGCCCATGGCTGAGGCAAACTGATCCATAATGCCACAACTGACTCCAATATACTCATTTTCTGCCTTTTGTGAAAGTCTTGCCATCTCTATCATATTAATAGGTTCTTTAATTTCATTTTTTTCGTTTGAAAGCGTGGCAAATGCAAGTGCAGTCGCTACCTCTATTGCCGCAGAGGAAGACAAACCGCCTCCGTGGGGCACTGTATCATCATACAGCATATCACAGGGGCAAATATCGTAGCCGGCCTTTGCAAGGGTCCATACTACTCCGGCTTGATAATCTCCCCAAGAAAGGTCTTTATAGCTTTCCAATTGATTGATATCCAGTTCCACAACGCCCGGCAGATCGGTTGCCGATAAGCGAATTGTACTGTCCGTTCGCGGACGAAGTGCAATGGTTGTGCACAACCTCAGCGCCGCAGGAAACACCACACCCCCATTATAATCTGTATGCTCGCCAATCATATTGACCCGGCCGGGAGAGGTAAAGAGTCTTATATCCTCGTGATCCCCACCGTATACATTGCAAAATGCATTCTTTAGTTCCGAAACTGTCATGTTACCCTCCGATTATATTTTTTTTCCATTCTTTTTATATAAGTACCATAAACTTCCGCCAACAGATAAGACGAAGATGAGCATGATGAAAATCCAGCCCTTGTCAAATTTCGACTTTACGCCCTTATCCTCAATGATAGTAATGCGTTGATCCTTCGGCAGCGTGGAGGGATCAACCTCCACCAATTCCACATTCTTATAATACGCTTTCCCCTTATTCTCCGATCCGTAACCACCCAAAGATACCATAATGGAAAGCATTTTCCCCTTTGGATTGATGTAGAGAGATGCCTTTTCAAAACCGGTTGTTTTTTTCTTGATATCCGCATAAAGCGTCTTGGAATGAATTCCCACATATGCACCGGCCTTTGTCCCATCGATATCATCCACCTTAATATCCGCCGACAGACGGTATACCTTGCCGGGCTCCACGGGAACTTCTTGCCAAGCATAGGTGTGATCCGGCTCGCTTGATTGAATTTCCAGCATTTTACCGCCCGCGCCGTCATCTACAACCTTTACACTGCCTTTTTTGCCGTAGGAATCCGTCGTCCAAATGTCTGGTCTGCCTTCCTCCTGATCACTAAAATTCGGGTTGACCACCAAATTCTGTGCAAAAACAGCCATTCCAATAAAAATGAGGCATAAAACCAACGCTACAAGTTTTTTCATATTTTTTACCTCCATATGTATTATCCTTTATATCAATGAGCAAGATACTAATTTGCCGCAAAGATATCCATATTATATTAATTATAAATTTATATTATATATTTGTCAACAAGTTTTCCCTAAATATTTGAATATAAATATTTGAATATTTGAATTCGCCTGAGTAAAAATGAAAGGGCCGAACATTCTCGACCCTTATGCCGTATTGATTTATGCTCTTTTATAACTGTTTTACAACACCGGAGTACACAAGGCCGCGTTCGCTGTCCACCGTCACCGTGGTACCGCTTTTCAGAAGCTTCGTGGCACCCATTGCTCCTGTGATAACCGGCAAATTGAGCGTCATGCCTACAATTGCCCCATGGGTACTCATACCATCCTCTTCTGTAATAATGGCACTGCATTTTTTGAGTATTTCCAGCACCTTATTGGAGGTGCTTGGAATAACAAGAATATCTCCATCGTTAAATGTGGCGAGTGCTTCATCCTCATTCTGTGCAACGCACAAATTGCCGCTGACCGAAAGATGATTAACAGAAAAACCTTGCACCAGTACATGTCCCACCAAATGCACCTTCAAAATATTGGTGTTGCCGCTGATGCCCACCGGCATACCACCTGTTATGACCACCAAATCTCCATTTTTGATAAGACCGGTTTTCATGGAAATATCCACGGCGTGTTCAAACAAGTCGTCGGTCGAGCTCTTTTCGGCGGATACCATGGGAATGACTCCCCATGACAAATTTAGCTGACGCACAATCTTCTCGGAAGTGGAAGTAGCAATAATGGGGCACTGCGGACGAAACTTTGAAATCATCCTCGCAGTATGACCTGATTTGGTTACGGTGATGATGGCCGCTGCACCCAAATCGTGCGCAGTGGTGCAAGTGGCATGACTAATAGCATTGGTTACATTGGGAGCAAATACCATATGGGACTCTTCAAACCGTTTAATATAATTGATGGAGCCCTCTGTTTTCCCCGTGATGCGTGACATGGTTTCCAGGCTCTCTAAGGGATACTTACCAATGGCCGTTTCACCTGAAAGCATCAGTGCGCTGGTGCCGTCGTATATTGCATTAGCAACATCGGTGGTCTCTGCTCTTGTAGGCCTGGGGTTTCTAATCATAGAATCTAAAAGCTGGGTGGCAGTAATCACCATCTTTCCCGCTTGATAGCATTTTTTGATGAGCATTTTTTGAATGGCCGGTAGCTCCTCTAAAGGAATTTCTACACCCATATCGCCTCTGGCAATCATAATGCCGTCACTGGCTTTAATAATCTCATCTATATTTTCAACGCCCTCACCATTTTCAATCTTTGAAATGATGCGAATTCCTTTCCCGCCGTTTTCTTCTAAGATTTTACGTACATCAAGCACATCATAATGCGTTCTCACAAATGAAGCGGCCACAAAATCAAAATCATTTTGAATGCCAAAAAGCAAATCGTCTCTGTCTTTCTCACTCACATATGGCATTTTAACGGATACACCCGGAATGTTAATGCTCTTTCGGTCGCTAATGATGCCAGGATTGATTACCTTGCAGATGACATCATTTTTTGTTGTGCTGATGACCCTACAGGCAATAAGTCCGTCATCAATGAGGATCATGGTACCGTTTGGTAGTTCCTGCGAGAGCTTTGGATAAGAAACACTCACCCTTGTACTATCGCCTTCAATACTCTCTGTAGTTAAAGTAAAGGTCTGCCCTTCCTTCAATTCCACCTTGCCTTCATTAAAAGTGCCAATTCGAATTTCCGGCCCCTTGGTATCCAGTAGAAGCGCGACTGGCATCCGGGTCTTCTCTCTTGCTTTTTTGAATTCATTTATCATGATCTGATGACTTTCATGTGTTCCGTGAGAAAAATTAATTCTGGCTACATTCATTCCGCCTACAATAAGCTTTTCTATCATTTTAGCATCACCAACGGCAGGCCCTAAGGTGCATACGAATTTTGTTTTGAGCATCATATTTTTATCCTCCTTCATTCTACTTTTGTATGCTGTCAAAAAAGGAGCTGCACATAGCAGCTCCTTTGCATATTTTATAAAGCAAGTATTTTGGATAGTTCAAATAAATCCTGGTCGATATCCTTTTTCATTTCCAGTGCCTGCTCAATATCAATATCTACAATTTTGCTGTCTTTCTCTACAACAACGCGGTTGCCAATGCCTTCACATAATAGATTTGCAGCATAATTCCCCATACGGCTCGCCATAATTCTATCTGTAATCGATGGACTGCCTCCCCGCTGAATATGACCCAGTACACATACCTTCATGGTCACCTCTATGCCGTAGAGCTCTTGAATTCTAAGTTCCACTGTTTTTGCCAAGGCAGAGGTATCTCCCATGCCCTCCGCAACGATGACTATGTAATGAAATTTCCCTCTGCTTCTGCATTCCATGATGGGTGCGATAATATCCTCATCAATTTCATGAGGTCTTTCTGGAATAAGCACCACCTCCGCACCACAGGTAATAGCAGATGCGACAGCAATATGGCCTGAACGATTGCCCATCACCTCAATGAATGAGCATCGATGATGAGACGATGTGGTGTCTTTAATTTTATCCACTGCATCCTTGACTGTATTGAGCGCAGTATCAAAGCCGATACAATAATCCGTGCATCCGATATCATTATCAATCGTACCGGGAATTCCTACAGTTGGCATTCCGGCGATGCTTAAATCTCTTGCGCCCCGAAACGAACCGTCTCCGCCGATAACAATAAGCCCTTCTATGCCGTGCCTGCGACATATCTGTACACCTTTTTCCACATTCTCTTGTTTTTTAAAGTCAAGACAGCGTGCGCTTCCCAGTATAGTGCCACCACGGGTCAAAATATCGGATACGGAACGAACATCCAATTCCTTCATGTTTTCCTGAAGGAGACCTTCGTATCCATTTTTAATACCTATAACCCTAAGTCCATTATAAAAACCCGAGCGCACAACCGCTCTGATTGCCGGATTCATCCCCGGTGCATCTCCACCGCTGGTCAGTACACCAATGGTTTTATATTTGTTCATTTGAATGCCTCCTAAAAACCTTTTTCAATAATAATCTTATGTGCTTCTTCAACCTCAGTTTCCGGCACAAGAACTTCTGCACACTCGCTTTGCGTGCCACTGCTTCTGTCAAGCAGCCTCACCTTTACGATTAAGCCGCCCTCCTCTAAAATTTCTTTTAGCTTTTGGGCCATTTCACTACTTTGTGCCATATACACAACTGTCCACATAAGCACCTCCGATCTGCTGCATAAGCAGCACGGCATATACCGCTACTATTATTATATCGTTTTTTTTGAAAAAATCAACGGCAGACTTATTATAATTTTACATCCCAAACCACCGTATAATGTTATAAATTGCACAAATATGCAGATTATTATCCATATTTGTACATTATCCTTTCTTCACTCGAAAATAAGCATAGACTTTTTCGGCCGAGGCCTTGTTCATTCCGGGTGCAAGTTCCAGCTCCTCCAAAGAGGCTTTTTTGATTGCCGCCATGGTTTTGAAATGAGTAAACAAACCTGTTCGACGTGCCTTGCCGATGCCTGCAATACTCTCCAGTTCTGATTTTATTGCAATCTTTTTGCTAAGCTTTCTATGATAGGAAATGGCAACTCGGTGTACCTCATTTTGAATGATGGCAATGAGGCGAAAGGCTTCAGACGATAAGCCGGTGATGATTTCTCCATCGGGCGAAACCAAGGCTCTGGTTTGATGATGTGCATCCTTGACCATGCCGAAGACAGGAATAGAAAGTCCGCTCTCTTCTACTACCTGCAAGAGCACACTGGCCTGCCCTTGCCCTCCATCCGCCAAAATGAGGTCAGGAAGGTTTGAAAAACCTTGCGCCGCATCCTCACTAACTGCCCTCATGGCTCTTGCCATCCTTCTTGCAAGCACCTCCCGAAGAGAGGCGTAATCGTCCTGCCCTTGCACGGTTTTAATTTTAAAGAGTCTATACTCCGAAGGATTAGCACTGCCTCTGTCAAACACCACCATACTACCAACACTGTTACTGCCTGCGGTATTTGAAATGTCATATGCTTCTATCCGCTTTGCCCTGCTAGGAAGTCCCAAACTTTCTATCAGCTGTGAATGTGCCGCTTGATTTCTGCTTTTATCTGCCAAGACTTCTCTTGTATATTCCTGCGTAGCACGCAGTGCATTACTTTTTGCCATCTCAATTAGCGCCTTGCCTTGTCCTCTTTTTGCCTCCCGAATATCCACCTTGCTCCCACGTTTTGCACTGAGCCAATCGGTAAGGGTATCGTGGTCTTCTATGGATACATTCATAAGGATTTCCTTTGGGATATCCTCCTTGTCAGCATAATACTGTTTCATAAATTCTTCCGCAAGATTTTGAGGGCTGTCCATCAAATTGCCATCAAAGCTTTCCTGTTGCCTGCCAATGAGCTTTCCTGCACGAATATTCATCATCTGCACATTGGCCACCACGTCACTGCATACCACTGCCAGTACATCTTTGTCTCCCCCACCGGGAACGGTGATTCTCTGCGTATCCTTAAGCTTTGAAAGTGCTTGCAGTCTGTCCCTCAAAATCGCCGCTTTTTCAAATTCCATCTCTGCAGAAGCCTGCATCATTTCCTTTTCTATGGTTACAAGAATTTCGTCCTCCTTGCCTTCCAAAAAACCTGTCATATCGGCAAAGGCAGCTCTGTACTCCATCGGGCTTATCTTGCCGCTACAGGGCGCTGTGCAAAGACCAATATAATAGTTTAGACAAGGTCTTGATTTCTTTCCACTCTGCTCAATATTTTTTTTGCAACTGCGAAGTCGGTATGTCTTCTTCATGGTATCCACTGTTTCGCGCACGGTCGAAGCCAAATACGGGCCAAAGTATAGCGCCCCATCCTTTTCCACTCTTCTTGTCAGTAGCACGCGAGGATACTGCTCTTGCATGGTTATTTTGATATATGGATACTGCTTATCATCTTTTAGTAGAATATTATAATAAGGTTTATGTTTTTTGATTAAATTGCATTCCAAAATCAGTGCCTCAAGCTCACTGCCTGTCACAATATATTCAAAGTCATCAATGTGTTGAATCATGGCACGCACCTTATCACCATGACCTTCATTATGATTGAAATATTGGCGCACCCTGTTTTTCAGCACCTTTGCCTTGCCTACATAAATAATACTGCCCGTTTCATCTTTCATGATATAAACGCCCGGGGCATCGGGCAAATTTTTAAGCTTTGTAGCGTCCATGGCCGCCTCCCTATATGGAAGAATAATTCACCAATCGGTGCTCTTTATTATAAATATCAAAAAAGACGCCGTAAAGAAGCGGCGTCTGTTTTTTAAGTACATCAAAGCTTATTCGGTAAAATTCGAATTGATAAGCTCAACAAGGCTATCCACAGCCTCTTTTTCATCAGGACCGTTGGCAATAATGGTAATCCCAACGCCTTTCATAATTCCTAAAGAAAGTATACCTAAAAGGCTTTTTGCATTCACCTTTCTCTCTTCCTTTTCCACCCAAATGCTGGATTGAAATGCATTTGCCTTTTGTATAAAGAAAGTTGCCGGCCTTGCATGTAGACCTACCTGATTTTGTATCATTACCTCACGGGAATACATAGATATACCGCCTCTCTGATATTATTGCATAGGCATAAATTTAATTTATAATACATTATACATAATCTGCGGCGCATAGTCAACGCTTTTTCATTTTTTCATCAATATTAAATAAAATTTGGCCGTTTCTCATTCATCTTTTATTAAATTATGCAGGTGAAAGTTTTTTCATTAGACATTTTACTATATAATTAGCAATATTTATGTCTATTTTTTTAGCACTTTCCATAAATTGCGGATTTGAGTTTACTTCGCAAATGTACCGCTTTGCGTCATAATCTGTCAATATATCAATCCCGGCATATATTGCACCCATTGTTTTGGCAGCACAAATCGCAAGCTCCATTTCTTCCTGCGTGGGAGCGTATGCATATACCTTGCCCCCTACACCGGCATTGGAGCGAAAATCGTTTTCGTTTATTCGTTCCACCGCTGCAATAACCCGGCCGCTGGCGACCAATATTCGCTTATCCCTTCCCGATGCACCGGCAATAAATCTCTGTAGCACAAAGGGCTTTTCTCCAACTTTTTGTGCTAAGTCTGCAAGCTGACTTTCATCCTTTGCCAGGTATACCTGTTGTCCCAATGAGCCGAAGCATTCCTTCACAATGATGGGATACCCGATTTTTACTGCCATTTCAAAAAGCTGCTTCGTATTCTGCCCCCCTTTGTACACCTGTGGTGCAGGCATGGTGAGCGGCAAAGGTAGATTGTGCTCCCAAAGCTTTTGATACGTAAGGGCCTTGTCGTCACAAAGTCGAATACACCTGCTACTGTTATATACTGCAAATCCTTGTGACTCCAGTGCCGCGGCAAGGGTAATGTCCTTGTCGTAAAAAATCACAAATTTCGGAGCCTGTTTAGGTGCTCCCCAAATGCCTTTTTCGCCATAGCAAGGCCGAAGAGAAGAAGAGGATAAAATAACCGCCTCCATCCCCATCTCTTCTACCGCCTTGGTATACGCCTGTATATGCCACTGATAAACATCACTAATATAGCTACTGTTATATATAATCCAAACACTATCCATTTTGGCGCCCCTTTGCAATTTTCCTCACCATCCAAATGATGCCGAGCACCATTTTTTCGAAAGGTCTTTTCACCTTAATGCGCAGGATTTCTTTTTTGTGAATTGGGTTTACAAGAATGGAAAATAGTCCGGCCTTGTTTGCACCCAAAATATCCGTAAAAAGTTGGTCCCCAATCGCTGCGGTATTTTGCCCGCTCGTGCCGGTTAATTCAAAAACCTTGCGATACGCTTTGGGCGATGGTTTCCCTGCCCTTCCGATGCCCGGACAGCCGGTATCGGCAACAATTCCTTTGATTCGTTCATACCGATTGTTGGAAATAAAGCAAATGATAAAGCCTTCTTCGATTGCCTTTTTGATAAATGCTTTGGCAAAGGGCTCTAAATCCGGCCAATTATCTCTTGCCACCGTGTTATCTACATCAATGACCATCGCAAGAATACCAGCTTTTTTTAGTTCCTCCATATCAATATGTGCAACGTTTTGCACCACAAGGTCCGGAATCAGATGCCGAAATGCCATATATCAGTTCATTCCCTTCCATGTATTGTTCTCAATGAAAATGGGCGGAAATTATCACAGAACATCTGCAATAACCACCGCCCATAAAAATTCACCTTGTTACAACCCTATTGCCGTGTGCGCTATGGGAACATATCGTTTTGGTACAACTTCATTTTATTTAAACTTTTTCTTCCTTGCAGCCTCAGACTTCTTTTTACGCCTAACACTGGGTTTTTCGTAGTGCTCTCTTTTCCTGAGCTCGGTTAGCACACCGGATTTTGCACACTGGCGTTTGAACCTGCGAAGTGCATTTTCTAAGGATTCATTTTCTTTCACTCTTATTTCAGACACATATTCCCCTCCCTCCGCATTACAATGTCAACGGCAATAGCCATCCCAAATGGGCTTGCTACCGAATGTACATATAGGACTGTTTTAATATTATACAACACTGCACATACCAATGTCAAGTATTTTATGCCATATTGCCAATTATTTTTGTATATTTTTCACAGAAGACCCTCGTCTATCATTCCCTGCAAGGCAATCATCACGCCAATTTTACCACATTCTGCCACAAGGCTTCCTTGCATATATGCAATATATGGTGGGCGAATCGGTGCATCGGCACTCAGTTCCGTGGTGGCTCCTTGCGTGAACGCTCCTGCCGCCATAATAACATCACAATCATAACCCGGCATGGGCCATGGCTCCGGCACCGCAAAGCTATCCACCGGGGCTCCCCTTTGAATGCCCTTGCAAAAGGCAATAACGCCTTCGGGAGTTCCAAATTCAATAGCTTGAATAATATCGCCCCGCCTCCCTCCGGGCATAGGGCAAACCTTAAAACCGGCAGTAGAAAATACACTGCCGCAAAATATGGCGGCTTTGAGCGCCTCTCCGGTAATGTGTGGAGCCATAAAAAACCCTTGCAAAATTTCCCTGTTCATTTCAAAGCTTGCACCGGCTTTTTTACCTACTCCCACAGAATTAAGCTTGTATGCGGCTAGGTGTATGTACTCTTTTTTTCCGGCGATATATCCCCCGCCTCTGGCAATCCCGCCACCGGGATTTTTAATGAGCGAACCTGCAATAAGATCCGCACCATAAGCGCAAGGTTCCTCCATCTGCGTAAACTCACCGTAGCAGTTATCAACAATGCTAATGATTTTTGGGTTTATATTCTTAACATATGCGATGATTTCTCCAATCTCCGCACAACTTAAAGTGTCTCTCCATTCATATCCCTTTGAGCGCTGAATGAGTACAGCCTTTACGGAAGGATTGCGAACAAGCTTTCCGATGGCCCTTAAATCCGGCCGATTGTTTTTCATCTCTGCCTGTGCATAGTGTATGCCAAAGTCTGCAAGGCTTCCCTTGCCCTTTGCACCGATGACACCTCGCAAGGTATCATATGGGGTGCCGGTGAGCGATACCAGTGTGTCTCCCGGTCTTAGTATCCCAAAAAAGCAGAGGGATAAGGCATGCGTACCCGATATGATATTGTGGCGAACCATTGCATCCTCTGCTCCGAAAACATCTGCATAAAGCTTATCAATGACCTCTCTGCCCCCATCATCGTAACCATAGCCGGTTGTTCCATGCAAATGCCCTTCACGAACGCCTTGTCTTTGAAATGCGGCAAGGACTTTGATTTGATTATACCGTACCAGTTCATCTACTTTTCTGTAATCCCTCTGAATTCGCTTTTCTGCACTTTTGCATATTTCAAGCACTTTTTCGCCAATGCCAAAGGTCTGCGCTATCATTTCATCCGCACGCATCATAAGCTATACACCTTCTGCGCATCTAAAATTCCATAACCGTTTTTTTCAAGGACCGCCTTTGCTATCTCCGGATTGCTTAGCTTTGCAATCACCACTGCATTTTTATTGTTCTTTTCTAAAAAGGCATACATATATTCTACCACAATGCTTTCCTGACTGAGTAATGCCAGCGCATTTGCAAGACTGCCCGGCTCATCGGTAATCTCAATTGCAAGTACCGAAGTGGTTTTGATGGTGAGTTCCTTGTCCTTTAATGCCTTTCCCACAAGTTCCGGTTTATCTACGATAACACGCAGAATACCAAAATCCGTAGTGTCCGCAATGGAAATGGCACGCAAATTTGCACCACATTCTGCAATCATACGTGTAACCTCTGCAAGTCTTCCCTGCTTATTCTCAATAAAAATAGAAATTTGAGTAACCATAAAAGTTTCCTCCCGATGAGTGAATTTGCTTTCATTATCTGCCTTTTTGCGCTATTTTATACTTTATCAATCAATCTGATACCCCATATCAAAGGCTTTGAGATTAATGCTTAAAAATTTAGCAGGAACAGTGGCCCGAATGGCTTCCTCCCAGATCTTCTTATCCAGCTCCATGTGCCTAGCCATTACCCCCAAAAGAACGATATTGACCGCCTTGGCATTTCCTGCGCTCTCCGCTATTTTTAATGCATCTGTCACAATAAGCTCCACTTTAGCATCCGCAATCTCCCCAAGTATATTGTCCGGATACACTGCACTTCCGGTTATCACGGGCATCGGTGCAATCTTTTGACTGTTTACAATCAGTCTACCACCTTTTTTCAAAAGATGTAACCATCTTGCGGCTTCAATTTGCTCAAAGGCAAGCAAAACATCTGCTTGTCCCGGTGATATAATCGGAGAATACACCTTGTCACCATAACGCACATAGGTAATCACACTGCCTCCGCGCTGTGCCATGCCGTGTACCTCAGAAACCTTTACATCATGCCCCAACGCTGTAGCGATATGCCCAAGTATGCGACTTGCAAGTAGCGTGCCCTGTCCGCCAACACCCGAAATGACTATATTGTACATCATATTATGTATCCTCCCTTACAATGGCTTCAAACGCGCATGTGAGGCAAAGACCGCAGCCACAGCACAATGCGTTATCAATACTGCATTTTTTTGTTTCACCATGATATGAAATGGCAGAACAAGCAATTTTCATGCATCCCTTACAGCCCAGGCATTTGTCCTCTATGATTTTGTACGGTTTGCCGTAATCTACACTTTTCAGAAGTGCACAGGGCCGACGTGCAATAATCACAGAAGGCTCCCTTACCTGCATTTCCTCTTTGAGTGTCTTTTCAAAACCTGTCATATCAAACGGGTCACTGACAACCACTCTTTGTACGCCCACCGCACGACATAGCATTTCTAAATCCACCTGAGCGGTAGCTTCATTTTTGAGTGTGTACCCCGTGGTGGGGTTGTGCTGATGTCCTGTCATGCCGGTGATGGAATTGTCAAGGATAATCACCGTAGACGTCCCCTTGTTGTATACGATATCAATAAGGCCTGTTACGCCGGAATGCATAAAAGTTGAATCCCCAATGACTGCCACTGCTTGCTCTGCAAACGCGCTACCACGTGCTTTTTCCATGCCATGCACCATGCTAATACTCGCCCCCATGCATACGCATGCATCCATGGCATGAAGGGGAGCGGTTGCGCCTAAGGTGTAGCACCCAATGTCTCCGCTAACAGCCACCTTCAGCTTGCTAAGAACCGTAAATACGCCTCTGTGCGGACATCCCGGGCACATCACAGGCGGTCGCATAGGCACCTGCATCGGTGCTGAGATTTCCGGCTTTTTTCCTAATATCTTTTCTTCAATGAGCTGTGCGCTATATTCCCCCAAAAGGGAAAACAGGTTTTTACCCTGCACAGCAAGTCCGATGCTCTTGCAGTAATCCTCCATAAATGGATCCAACTCTTCAATGACATATACCTGCTCTACATTCTCTGCAAATTCACGCAAAAGCTCTGTAGGCATGGGATAAACCATCCCCAATTTCAATATAGATGCTTCGGGCAATGCCTCTTTTGCATACTGATACGCAACGCCTGCTGTGATAATGCCTATTTTTTTATCGTTGTATTCTATCGTGTTTATTTTCATGGAATTTGCTTCTTTTGAAAGCGCTTCCATTCTGTCTTCCACCACAATATGTCTTGCTCTTGCCATGGCAGGCATCATAACATATTTACCAATGTCCTTTGTGTACGCTTTAAGATCTATACTCTCGCGTTCTTTCTCTTCCACCAAGCTTTGTGAATGAGAAATGCGTGTGGTAAGACGAAGGAGCACCGGCGTATCAAAGCTTTCGCTCATCTCACAGGCCAGTTTTACAAACTCCTTACATTCGCTGCTATTGGCAGGCTCTAACATCGGTAGCTTTGCACCTTTTGCATAATTTCTGCTGTCCTGCTCATTTTGGGAGCTGTGCATGCCGGGATCGTCTGCCACCACAATCACCAATGCGCCATTTACACCTGTGTAGGACGCAGTAAACACCGGATCCGCGGCCACATTCAGCCCCACATGTTTCATGCAGGTCATGGATCTCGCTCCTGCAATGGAGGCACCTATCGCCACCTCTGCCGCTACCTTCTCATTGGTTGCCCATTCGGCGTATATTTCATGATATTTTGCAATATGCTCTGTAATTTCGGTACTGGGGGTACCTGGATAGGAGGATACTACCGTAATACCGGCCTCATATGCCCCTCTTGCTATCGCTTCATTTCCCAGCATCAATCTTTTCATATCGATAACCATCCTTTCCGTTTTCCTCTGCATTATTTTTGCCGCCAGGCGCCATCACTCTGCGCATCTTATCGATTGTCTATGACTCTCTTGGCTTTGCCCACAGACCGCTCAATGCTTTTTGGCTCAACGATACTGACCTTCACATCCAGTCCGAGTACCGTGTGCAATTTTGCACCAATGGTTTTGCCAAGCACTTCAAGCTCGGAGTAGCGTTCAAGCAGTGTGCCGTCCACCAATTCCACCCTGACCTCCAGCATATCAGTAAACCCTTTTCTGGTCACTACCAACTGGTAGTGCGGCCCAATATGCTCCATGCCAAGCAATACGCTTTCCACCTGAGAGGGAAAAACGTTGACTCCTTTGATAATCAGCATATCATCACTTCTGCCTTGTACCTTTGCCATGCGCGTGGTGGTTCTGCCGCACCGACACTGCTCCGTCATCAAATACGATATATCCTTGGTTCTATATCTCAAAAGGGGAATGCCTTCCTTTGTGATGGTGGTAATGACAACCTCACCCTTTTCTCCCTCGCTTTTTAGTTCACCTGTATCGGGATCAATAATTTCAAAAATGAAATGATCTTCGTTGATATGCATGCCGTTCTGATAAGTACATTCGCCCGATACACCGGGCCCCATGACTTCACTCAGGCCATAATTTTCAGTCGCCAAAATACCAAGACGATCCTCAATGAGCCTGCGCATTTCATTGGTATGCCCTTCCGCACCAAACAAACCGATACGCAGATGCAAATCACTCTTTTTAACGCCCATTTCCGCCGCAACCTCGGCCATGTATAAAGCATAAGACGGCGTGCTAATCAAAATGGTAGGCATAAAGTCCTGCATAATCATAATTTGTTTTTCCGTATTCCCACTGGACATAGGTATTACACTCGCGCCAACCTTTTCCATGCCGTAATGCAAACCAAATGCACCGGTAAAGAGTCCGTATCCAAATGCAATTTGCGCAATATCATCATCACAGCCTCCTGCCATGGTAATGATACGTGCCACGCATTCGCTCCAGTTTTCCAAATCCCCTTTGGTATACCCGACAACGGTGGGCTTGCCAGTGGTTCCTGAGGATGCATGTATTCTTGCAATTTTTTTCATGGGAGCAGCGAAGAGACCATATGGGTAATTCTGACGCAAATCTTCCTTGGTGGTAAATGGTATGCGCTGCAGATCTTCAAGCGATTTGATGCTATCTGGCCCAATTCCAGCTGCATCTAATCTCTCTCTGTAAAAGGGTACATTTTCATATACTCTCCTTACGGTGTTGCAAAGTCTCTGCCCTTGCAGCTGCTGCATGGCGCCTCTTTTCATTGTTTCCATCTCGATATTCCATATCATAAACCAACAGTCCTTTCCAAGGTTATTTATAATTTTCTGCTGAAGTTTTCATGCGCATACGCTCTAAACGCATCGTATCTGCCCTCTTCAATTGCACAGCGCACCTGCGCCATTAAATCATTATAAAAATATAAATTGTGGAGTACACAAAGCCTCATTCCAAGCATTTCACCAGCTTTGAGCAAATGGCGGATATACGCTCTTGAATAATAGCGGCACGCAGGACATGCACAATCGGGATCAATGGGGAGCGTATCCGCTTTGAATTTTTCATTCAAAATATGCATATACCCTTTTGCTGTAAACAATCCGCCATGTCGCCCATTTCTGGAGGTAATTACACAATCAAAGAAATCCACGCCACGATAGACCGACTCTACAATGTTCAAAGGGGTACCAACACCCATCAGATACAGCGGCTTGTCCTGTGGCGCATAGGGTTGCACCGCGTCTATGGTGTCGTACATCTCCTGTGCGCTTTCTCCCACCGCCAGTCCACCTATGGCGTATCCCGGCAGGTCAAGCTTTGCAATTTCCTGCATATGTATTATTCTTAAATCCTGATAAACTCCACCTTGATTAATGCCAAAGAGCAGTTGGTTGCGATTGATGGTGCCCTCCTCTTGATTAAAACGTTCTAAGGCCACCTTGCACCGCTTAAGCCATCTGGTGGTGCGCATTACCGAATTCTTTACATACTCGTATGGTGATGGATTTTCCACACATTCATCAAATGCCATGGCAATGGTCGAGGCAAGATTGGATTGAATTTTCATGCTCTCCTCCGGCCCCATGAAAATCCTTCTGCCATCAATATGGGATTGAAAATATACGCCCTCTTCCTTAATCTTGCGTAGTCGTGCCAAAGAAAATACTTGAAAGCCGCCGCTATCTGTCAATATGGGTTTTTCCCAATTCATAAACTTGTGAAGACCGCCGGTTTGATAGATGATATCATCCCCGGGCCGCAAATGCAAATGATAGGTATTGGATAATTCGACCTGACAATGTACATCATATAAATCCATAGAGGAAATTCCACCTCGGATGGATGCACTGGTGCCTACGTTCATAAACACCGGTGTTTCAATTGTGCCGTGTACCGTTTCCATTCTGCCTCGGCGAGCTTTCCCATCCTTCGCAAGTACCTTGAACATATTTCGTCTCCATTTCTTTTTTCGCCCTATTGTATTACAATATCATCATGGCATCCCCAAAGCTGTAGAAACGATATTTTTCTTCCACTGCCATCTCATAAGCATGCATGGTATTGCCTAGCCCTGCAAACGCAGAAACCAGCATGATCAGCGTAGATTTCGGCAGATGGAAATTGGTAATCATTCCATCGATAGCTTTAAACTGATATCCGGGATAAATAAAAATACTGGTATCGCCACTACACGCCTTCACGTGGCCGTTTTCATCACAAACTGTTTCTAAGGTACGGCAAGATGTGGTGCCAACGGCAATCACCCTTCCGCCCTCACTTTTACATTTGTTGATGGTTTGCGCTGCTATGGGGGATACTTCATAATACTCCCCATGCATACGATGCTCCTCAATATTCTCTACCTTTACCGGGCGGAAGGTTCCGATTCCCACATGCAAGGTAAGATATGCAATATGTACTCCCATCTTTTCCATATCCGCCAAAAGTTCCTTTGTGAAATGCAATCCGGCCGTGGGTGCCGCTGCTGAACCGTCATTTATCGCATATACGGTTTGGTATCTGCTTTTGTCCTGCACGGTTTCCGTAATATAATGAGGGACCGGAAGCTGCCCCACCTTGTCTAAAACCTCTTCAAAAACGCCTTCATATTCAAATCTGACCAGTCGATTTCCACCGCTTAAAACCTCTTGTACCGTGGCAATAAGCTGCCCGTCCCCAAATATAATTCGGTTTCCTGCTTTTGCCTTTTTCCCGGGACGCACAATGATTTCCCATTCGCAGGTGCTTTTACGTGATAAAAGCAGAAACTCCACCTCGCCGCCGGTGTCTTCACGTACGCCGTAGAGTCTTGCGGGAATGACTTTCGTATTATTCAGCACAATGCAGTCGCCTGCTTTTAAATATTTTAATATATCATAAAAAAATCCGTGCGTCATACTGCCGGTCTGCCTGTTCATATGCAGTAGTCTCGATTGATCTCTTCGCTGCGCCGGATGCTGCGCGATGAGCTCCTTTGGCAGTGCATAATCAAATAATGAAAGCTTCATATGCGCGGTGCCGTCCTTGCTGTGTATTTTTCGATGAAGCGGCAGGGATGATAGGAAAGTTTCGCCTTGCGAAGACCCTCAATTCCCATATCCTCTTCTCGATTGACATACTCATAACCGCTCCATTCATTGGCCAAAAATAACCGGTTAATCGCCGCATAAATACCGGTATACTGTGTATCTGCTTTTTCAAAATGAATAAGCACCGTGCCGTGAAAATCCTCTCCCACGGTAACGGCTGCAATCTTTCCGTCTACCTCAATGGCAGCACCCTTCACCGGCAGGTGTTCATAATTCTCAAACAGTTTTTTTGCGGCCTCAAGCTCACTATGATATTTTTCATTTCTACTGACGATCCATTCGTAGGATACCTGAGCACAACGATCAATATTGGCGGCAGTAATAGGCACATATTGATACTGATATCCGCTCACAAATTGATTAAAATGATTTTTTTTGCTATGGTACTTTTTGCCCTTCAGCTGGGTAAGCTCAGAGATGCTGTACACATAATCATAATAACTGCGCTCCGGAGCGTAATCAAATCTGCCGGGCATTTTCTCTTCCAAATATGCTTTTATCTCGCCTGTCACAGGACGTAATGCAAGATTTTTCCCTTTGTCTCGGTATATCCGTTCTAGCTTTTGTATAATAGGCACGATATCGCCCTTGCCGGCAGGTACATGGCAGCATTTTACCGTTTCGCATCTGTCAAACACCAGAACCAAAAAATCATCAATCACAGTGTAGGAGGACTTCAGCTCCTTTTGCCACATAAACATATTAATAAAGCTCGCCTCTGAATTTAAATATTTGCACTGGCTGTAATAATGATAAAACAGTTCTTTGTCTTCAATGGCAATATCTTTCACTTCAAACACAAAAAAATCCCTCCGAATTCCTACAGCAATTCATCGATTTGAAGTACTGTTTTCTTTTTTAGTCCCTTTCGTCTTCTTCGGCGTAGCTGCTGCAAGGTGTTTTCATCCTCTTTTGACAGTATCGCGCCACTTAGCATATCCGGCCTTTTGATATAGGTCCTGGCAACGGACTGAGCTCTGCGCCACTTTTCAATATTTTTGTGATGACCGGACAGAAGCACTCCGGGCACCGCTCTACCCAAAAACTCTGGTGGACGTGTGTATTGCGGATATTCTAATAAACCACAATAATGAGATTCACCCGAGTATGCCTCCTCACAGGCTAGTACGCCAGGTAGCAGTCTTGCCACGCTATCTATCAGTACCATGGCGGGAATTTCTCCACCGGTTAAGACATAATCTCCGATGGATATTTCCTCATCTACAATCTCTTCCATCAACCTCTCGTCGACCCCTTCATAATGGCCGCATAAAAGTACAATATGCTCCTTTTTCGCAAGCTCACAGACGACCTGCTGATTGAGCACCCTCCCTTGGGGGGATAAGTAAATCGTATAGGGCTTTACATCCTGATTGCATATACTTTGGTAGGCATCATAAATAGGCACCGGCGACATGACCAAACCCATCCCGCCTCCGTAAGGATAATCATCTACTCGTTTATGCTTGTCCTTTGAATAATCTCTGATATTAATAAAATGGCAGTCAAAAAGACCCTTTTCCAAGGCCCTGCCCGTAATACTTTCTTTGAGAACCCGCTCTACCATATCGGGAAATAATGTAAGTACGTCAAACCTCATTCTATCAGTCCTTCTATGAGCTTCACATCCACTCTGCCATGTGCCAAATCAACCTTTTTGATAAATTCATCCACTGCGGGAATGAGCGCGGTTTTCCCATTTTGTAGCAATATTTCGTATAAATTACCCGCTCCTGAGCTAATCACATCACTGATTGTTCCAAGAAGGCAATCTTGCTCATCAAAGACCTTCACCCCAATGAGCTCACGTATATAATACCGTCCCTGAGGCAGGGGCGGTAAATCTTCCTCGTTAATGAATAGCATAACGCCAATAAGCGCCTGTGCCTCTTCAATCGTACTTATTCCCTCAAGCCGCATAACAACGCTTTTACCGATGCTCTTTACATATTCAATGTTCATCAGTGCGTTGCCGCAGTATATCGTTTTCATATTACAAAAGAAATCGGGATGATCGGTATAATGAAAAATTTTCATCTCTCCACTTACGCCTCTGATACCCACAATTTTTCCTACTTCAATCTGTTTCATTACGTTCACCCTTTATGTTTCAGTGCCAAATTGGCCTGCATTTGCCATCACATTTGTACAGCGCATAAAGTGCATAGAGCAAAATATGATATCGCTTCTTCTGTTTTCATCATCACATGCTTTGCTCTATGCACTCTGTACTTGCCGCCTTGCAAGTGAAGAAACCTAAAAAAATCGTTTAAGACAAATGGTGTGCAAAGCTGAAAGCGGGCATTGTTTGCCCGCATGCTTTGCTCACAATAATCAAATGCAAAAGATTGCGTTTAAAAACGCAGGTTTACTGAAGAATTTCCACAACCACACGCTTGTTTTCTTTGCTTGCGGCTGCTTTGACCACAGTTCTAATCGCTTTTGCAATTCTACCCTGTTTTCCGATAACCTTACCCATATCAGCTGTATTGACACGCAGTTCAAGAATGATAGACTGCTCGCCCTCAACCTCGCTTACTGATACATCGGAGGGATTATCAACCAATGATTTTGCTATGCTTTCCAGTAAATCTTTCATTAAAAAAATGCACCTCCTGCAACGTATAAATCGCAATTATTTTTCAATACCGCATCTTTTAAGTAAGCCTTTCACCGTATCGGTAGGCTGTGCGCCACATTCAAGCCATTTTTTTGCCTTTTCTGCATCAATCTTCACCTCTGCAGGATCTTTCAGAGGATTGTATGTGCCAAGTTCCTCAATAAAACGGCCGTCACGTGGGTATCTTGAATCAGCAACAACAACTCTGTAGAAGGGCTTCTTTTTCGCGCCCATTCTGCGTAAACGGATTTTAACTGCCATTTTTTCACCTCCTTTAATAAAATGTATATATAAATTAAAATGGCAAACCCATTCTATTTATTTTCTTCTGCATTCCTTTATTACCTGAAAACTGTTTAAACATTTTCTGCATGGCCTCAAACTGTTTGAGCAGTGCATTGACATCCTGAATTCTGGTACCGCTGCCCTTTGCGATGCGTTGTTTTCTACCGGAATTAATAATAACCGGCTTTCTTCTCTCTTCGGGCGTCATGGAAAGAATAATCGCTTCTACTCTGCCCATCTGAGAATCGTCCACTTGCTGGTTTTGCAGTGCCTTGGTGTTTACACCCGGCAACATACCGATAATCTGCGACAAAGGACCCATTTTTTTCATCTGCTTAATCTGCTCTAAAAACTCCTCGAAGGTAAATTGATTTTGACGAAGCTTTTTTTCAAGTGCCTCAGATTGCTTTTGGTCAAATACCTCTTGCGCCTTCTCAACAAGTGATACAACATCCCCCATTCCCAATATGCGAGATGCCATCCTATCGGGGTAAAAAGGTTCCAAATCGGAGAGCTTTTCGCCCATACCTGCAAATTTAATGGGTTTTCCCGTCACCTCTCGTACGGAAAGTGCGGCGCCACCTCTGGTATCGCCATCTAACTTCGTGAGAATGACGCCTGTTATTGCCATCATCTGATCAAATTGCTGTGCCGCATTCACGGCATCCTGTCCGGTCATCGAATCGATTACAAGCAGAATTTCAGTGGGATTTACACACTCCTTCACTGCTTGCAGCTCCTGCATCAGCTCTTCGTTAATGTGGAGCCGTCCTGCCGTGTCAATAATTACAACATCGTTTCCATGCTTTTTAGCATGCTCTACCGCTTGCTTCGCAATGTCTACCGGAGGGCATTCTGTTCCTTTTGAAAATACTGGCACATCGATTTGTCGACCTACTACCTCCAACTGGGTAATCGCTGCAGGCCGATATATATCTGCCGCCACAAGAAGTGGCCGCTTGCCTTGCTTTTTGAGTTGCATCGCAAGTTTTGCAGATGTCGTGGTTTTCCCTGCACCTTGCAGACCTGCCATCATAATCACTGTTGGCGGCGATGATGAAAACGCTATTTTTGCATTTGTACCGCCCATTAAGGCGACAAGCTCGTCATTTACAATCTTAATAATTTGCTGGGCCGGCGTTATACTGTCTACCACATGCGCACCTGCCGCTTTTTCAGAAACACTGGCAATAAAGCTTTTGACCACCTTATAATTGACATCCGCTTCAAGAAGTGCCAATCTGATTTCCCTCATGGCTTCCCGAATATCTGCTTCCGTAACCTTCCCTTTGTTTCTAATATTTTTAAACGCATGCTGTAATCTATCCATTAAACTATCAAAAGCCATTTGGTCACCCCTATTTAAAGCTCTAAGTTCCCGATATCCTCAATTATGCCTTGTAGTTTTATTCTTATCTGTTCATCCTCATCATGCCCAATTTTATCTTGAATAATCTTCAGCCGACTGCCCAGTTTTTCTGTGGCAGCGCTAATCTTTTTAAATCTTTCCACCAAATTCATTTTGGACTCAGCATCCACAAGAATATGCTCCGCTTTTTTAAGTGCATCATGTACACCCTGCCTGGTAATTCCCATATTATCCGAAATTTCCGCCAAAGATAAATCCTCGTTGTAGTATAGCTCCATGATATCTTGCTGACGCGCAGATAACAGCGAACCATAAAAATCAAGTAAATAACCCATTGAGAGATTTTTTAGCATCTCTTTCGCCACCTTTTTAAGTGTAAAGCAATTTACTTTACACATTATATCATCTCTTTTTTTATTTGTCAATCTTTTTTTATTCTGCTTCAATAAACGCATGAATATCTCTTTGTATTTTTGAAACAATAATCATGTGCTTTGTGTATTTTTTAGTTTGCACAATGATTAGCATAGCCTTGCTTGCAGTGCCTGCATGCAAAGCCAACCAACAAAATGGGCACATGGAGGGTAAAATGAAAATTTCTACAGACGAAAAGAAGAAAACACTTCCTCACATTGCATGTTCAGCATATACCTGCGAATATAACAATGGCAGCAAGGGCTGCTGCGCAAAGGATATTGATGTAAACGCTTCCAATGCTGTATCAGCAGAAGAAACTGCATGTTCCACCTTTAAACTCAAATAATCAATTGCTCATTTTTTGCGCAGAAAGGGACTGCTCCACATGCAGTCCCTTTCTTTATTTTATTTGATTAACACGATCCAAGGAAGGCTTCAACCACCGTTTGCATATCTTCTTTGCTGCATTTTGTATCAAATCGAAGCGGCTTGTCTTTCAGTTCCATAAGAGCCACCGGCACCTTTTGATCCGTTGCGGCACAGAGTAAGCTGAGCAGTTCGAATTCATCTACCTGCTCTTCTTTTCCGGTAATAGCCTCTAAAACGCTTTGGTTGAATTTAAACGGATTCGCGGTCGACGCAATGATGGCTAACGTTTCATCCCCTGTTTCTCTCTTATATTGTTCATATACATGCACGCCTACGGCAGTATGTGTATCAATCAGATAGGAATGCTCCTTCCAGACTTTTGCAATGGTATCCTTTGTGGTATTATCATCACAATAACCAGCATAAAAGTGCTCATGGATTTTTGCTTTGACCTCACAGCCCACATCATAATGACCCATTTGCGCTAACTCGTCCATCCAGTGCTTTATCCGAATATCATCGCCTTCGGTTATATCATATAAAAATCGCTCCAAATTGCTGGATATCAAAATATCCATGGAAGGAGATATCGTTGCGACAAAATCTCTATTTTTATTATACACACCCATGCGAATAAATTCAGTAAGGACATTGTTGGTATTAGACGCACAAATCAGCTTGCCAATGGGTAGTCCCATGGTTTTTGCATACCATGCGGCTAAAATATTTCCAAAGTTACCGGTGGGAACCACCACATTCATGAGGTCTCCCACTTTTAGCTTTTCCGCTTTTACAAGGTCGCAGTATGCCGATACATAATATACAATCTGCGGAAGCAGTCTGCCCCAGTTGATGGAATTGGCAGAAGATAAAACAAAACCTTTTTTGTCTATTTCCTCCTGAAAATCCACATCTGTAAAGATTTTCTTTACACCGCTTTGGGCATCATCAAAATTTCCATAAACCGATGCTACCCCCACGTTATTCCCTTCTTGCGAGAGCATTTGCAAACGTTGGATATTGCTTACTCCCTCCTCCGGGAAAAAGACCATTATTTTCGTGCCCGCAACATCTCGAAAACCTTCCAACGCAGCTTTTCCGGTATCTCCCGAGGTTGCAACCAAAATAACAACTTCTCTTGTCTCCCCCATTTTTTTCATGGATAAAGTAAGCAGATGGGGTAGAATTTGTAATGCCATATCCTTAAAAGCGCTTGTGGGCCCATGCCAAAGTTCAAGTATATATGTGCTCTTCGATAGTCCATACAGAGGAGCAATGCTATCCGTTTCAAATCTTTCTTTGTTATACGCTTTGCTCACGCAATCGCTAATTTCTTCCGATGTGAAATCAGTCAAATACAACCCTAAAATACCGCAGGCTCTTTCCCGATAACCCATTGCCGCAAGCCTTACGATATCATCCATTGAAATGCGAGGCCTCATAGTAGGCACAAACAGACCACCGTCCGGCGAAATTCCTTTTAGGATAGCCTCAGCGGCGCTGACTGTGATTTGATTATTGCGCGTACTTCTGTATTCCACATTGATCACCATTCCTTTATAACGTTGCCATATACAATAATAGTACCCAAAAGCCCATTTCAGGCCCCTTGGGTATACTAAAATTCATGATATAGGTGAGGATACCCTAAAATGCAAGGGTATCCTCACCTTTTACAGAATGACCTCTCATCATTAAATGTACTTCTTATAAAAACCGGGAGCATCTTCCGCTTCCACACTTACCGTAATGGTAATGGAAACATTAAATTTTTGGCTCAGCATATCAAGCCCCGAAAGGAATTTTTCACTGCCATCCAAAGTTTCAGCGGTGATAATCTTTGTTAAGCTGTCGATAAATATATTGGAGATATCATAATCCTGCGCAAGCATACCACAAACCAGCCCATAAAGGGCACTGTAACTATCAATGCCAAATTCGGAGGTATCTACCATCCTTACCTTGGAATCTAGATCAAAAATGTGCCTTTTCCCATTGTTTACAAAGGAAATGTGACCCTTATCCGTCTGTACAGCTTCGTTCACACATTCGATAAGCTGCTTGGTCTTTCCCGTGCCTTTTTTTCCTATGATCAGTTTCACCATAGAAATCCCCTCCAATATTTATTATTTTGAAAATAAGAACTGTGTATATTTCATTTAAGCCCTGTACTCTACACCTATTTTATCATACTATCCTAACAATTTCAAGCCTTTTTAAGCCTTTTTTCCAAGGTCTGCTTCATTTCCTCATATCCCGGTTTCCCAAGCAGAGCAAACATATTGACCTTATAAGCCTCCACGCCCGGCTGGTCAAAAGGATTAATACCTAGCATGTAGGCACTGATGCCGCAGGCCTTTTCAAAAAAGTATACCGAATATCCGAAATGATATGCATCCATTTTGGGGATACGGATGACAAGATTTGGCACATCCCCATCGTTATGCGCTAGAAGGGTGCCTTCAAATGCACGTTTATTAACAAAATCCATGCTCCTGCCTGAGAGAAAATTCAGTCCATCCACGTTGTCCTCATCCATTGGTACATCGATATCCTTCATAGGATTATCTACACACAGAACAGTCTCAAATAATATTCTCCTGCCCTCTTGTACGTATTGCCCCATAGAATGAAGGTCTGTGGAATAATCCACGGATGCCGGAAAAAGCCCCTTGTTATCCTTGCCTTCACTTTCGCCGAACAGCTGTTTGAACCATTCGGAAAAATAATGAAGGGAAGGTTCATAGTTGACCATAATTTCTATTTCCTTGCCCTTGTTATATAGTGCATTTCTGGCAGCCGCATAGCGATAGCAAGCATTGTCCTTGTTTGGTAATTCAAAGTCAAAATAAGCATCTTTAGCACCTTGCATCATTGCATCAATATCAATACCCGCCGCGGCAATAGGCAATAGCCCTACTGCAGTGAGCACACTATATCTGCCCCCCACATCATCAGGAATAACAAAGCTTTCATAACCCTCGGCATCCGCCAGCATCTTGAGGGCACCTTTTGCACTGTCCGTTGTGGCATATATGCGTTTTTTTGCCTCCGCCTTGCCAAATTTTTGTTCAAGCTTTTCCTTGAGTAAACGAAATGCAATGGCAGGCTCTGTGGTGGTTCCTGATTTGGAAATCACGTTGATAGAAAAATCCTTTTCCCCAATATATTCTAAAAGGTCCACCATATATTTCGAGCTAATGCTGTTTCCTGCAAACACAATCCGCGGCACAATCGCATTGTCTATCATGTTGTAAAAACTATGGGACAGTGCGTCAATGGCAGCGCGTGCCCCCAAATAAGAACCCCCAATGCCAATGACAACCAAAATTTCCGAATCACTTTTAATTTTTTCTGCCGCGCATTTTATTCTTGCATATTCATTCTTGTCATATTGTAGAGGCAAATCAAGCCAGCCTAAATAGTCGCTTCCGGCGCCGCTTTTTTCGCTGAGCACCTTATGCGCCGCCTCTACAATCGGCCATAGCTTTTCAATTTCCGCTTCACTAACCCCTCGCTCGGTATTTAAATAATTTTCAATCATTTTTCAAAAAATCCTTTCTTCTTTGGTAGACTATTTCGCAATGCATATCCATTTGCCTAAGCGCACCATAAGCACTTCGCACTAAAACGATTGACCTATCCGCATGGATAAACCAATGATTTCCTATATTATAGCAGATTTATAGAATGAAAGCAAGATTGAAAAATAAAAATTCTTTTTGAAAGAAAAACTTGTTAATA